>NZ_JBLKRU010000059.1:0-46086 GCF_047608185.1 Caballeronia eucalypticola | reverse complement strand
GAGTTCCTCGAGCAGATCGCCCTGCAGGGCGATGAGCGTCCGACTGTGGTGGTACTGGACAACGCTTCGATCCATCATGCAATTGATCCTGAAGTGCATGAGCGCTGGCTACGCGAGCATCGCATGCAACTGTTCTATCTGCCGCCATACAGTCCCGAACTCAATCTCATCGAGATCGTCTGGAAGCAGGCCAAATACCATTGGCGTAACTTCGTCACCTGGACGAAGGAAACTATCGACGACGAAGTCCGCAGCCTGCTCGGTGCATACGGCATCAAATTTCAAATCAATTTCGCCTGAACACTTAGCGCTGCTTCTCGGCTGTGGTTAACTGTGCGTAGCCAGTAGGAACATATCCGAGGACATACCCGCCCTGGCTGCGGATGTTGGCAATAATGGCCTTGAACTTCGTGATATCAGCTGAGCTCAGTTTAAGCGCACCGCTGCTCGGGTTAATCACGATGAATCCACCTTTTGGAATCTGACCGCTGTATGTACTTGAAGTGTCGCCCCAATACCCAGGAACTCCAAAATTCGATGGTGCGGCTTGTGCAGCAGGAACGGGGAGGCCCATCAGAGCAGGAAAAATCACCCATAAACATTTACTTTTCAACATGGCTTGCCTCAGTAATTCTAGTTATTAAATTTCAAATCAAAGTAGCTCAATCTGATTTGACGTCCAACGCCCTGTGTCTATGTGTTATTTTTCTCCGTTACCCGTATAGTTAGTTGATCCTAGTTCTTCGGGTAACCGAGGAAAATAAGAAAACTCTTAATAGCAAAATTACGACGATTTTTTTGATATTTTTTGACTTGTCCTCTCGCAATAACTACAAGCGGCGTATTGATACAATAACCGGCGCGATATAGAGAACCGTGCGGGCGCGTGACTCGAAGCGGCACAGCAGGATGTCGGTTTCGCGAGCCTGCCGAAATTCACCGCAGCCGGAGCGTTAGTTAGAGAATGCGGGAACTCGTACAAGTGCTCGCCGACTGGGATCTCGAAGCACTCGCTGATGTAGGCTCAGTGTGGTTGCTCTATCCGCCGAATCGCTTTCTGCCACCCAAAGTGCCGGCGTTCATCGATTATCTCGTCGAGCATATACACGACAGCAAGTGACATCGGCTTGCTGCCTGGCGTAGTCCAAGTGCCTAAGACAACCTTCCATGCTAGAAATCGAGCCGCCCAAACAATTCATCGAACGGGATCATCACGTGCTCACGGAACGCCGGGCGAAGCTGAAGCCGTTCATACCACGCTTCCACATTCGGAACGTCGGGCCGCTTGATATCCAGTTCGAAGTAGCGATAGAGGTTAGACCCGACCGCAATATCGCCCAGGCTTAGACTGTCTCCTGCAATGAAGGGCCGCTCAGCCAGTATCCGGTCGAGAAGCTGGAAATGCTGCGCGCAACGAGCAAGATTCTCGTCAATGCTCTTCGCACCGCGTAAAGCCTCCGGCGTCCGGTAAAAGCCCCAGAACACACCCGTCAAGAAGGCCGGCTGCAAGCTGCTCTGAGACCAATCCATCCAGCGATCCGCCTGAGACCGCGTACCGGCGTTGTCACTCCAGAAACGCGGGCTGCCATAATGGGCCGCGAGGTATCGCAAGATGCTGTGCGACTCCCGCACAATCGTACCGTCGCCGCCTTCTTTAATGACCGGCACGCGCCCATGTGGATTCAGGGCCAGGAACTCGGCGCCTTGCGTCAGGCCCAAGCCCGCCTCCGGCGGGAATATGTCCAAGCGGTAAATCAAGCTCGCCGATCAGCCACATGACCTTCTGAACGTTAGACGAGTTGCGCCGTCCCCAAACCTGAAGCATTGAACCTCCCCTGAGGTTGATTTCCGCTCACGCCTTGTTAGACGCCTTACTTAGCGGCCGGATAGAACCGGCCGCTCGTTACTAAGCCGCTAGGTCACTAAGCCGCTAGCGTGATCGCAGTCGAGAAATATCGCCGAGGTAATTTCCAAGCCGCTCGATCCACTTGAACAGCGGCCTGCGTGCGAGAGCATACGCGCTGGTCAGCGAAATTTCCGCGGCTATATTGGCGTCAGTGCTTATCCAAATTCGCTCGCCTCGCGCCACGCGAAGCACATCGCCCGTTTGCAACCAGTAGTCGTACGGCGAGAAAATGCGTGTGACCCAAACCCTTGCCGTTCCCACGCGCAATTCGGAATCGGACCGCACGCGCCATGAGGCGATCTGACCCGGCTGTATAACAAAACGAATGATCATCTCCGGCGCCAGCGCATGCGCTGACGCCGAGGTTTCGGGTGCCGCTCGGAAAACAAACCGCTCGCTTGATCCAACCATCATCTTCTCCGTCGATTAAACCGAAAGACGGAGGCACCACAAAAAAAAGGCCCAACCGCTTTTCGGTAGGGCCTGGTGTTTGCGCATCTGTTCCTATTTCCAATGCAAACACGTCCCCGATGAAGCACCCCAATGGGCGTTCATTCGTTTAATTGCTACCAAGGACGTTAACTTTTGCATAGTCTTGAGTGTCAGATATCGCCTAGAGCTTGTCAACAAATTTTAGATTGTGGCTTAGAGCAAAGCGCAATAACACATGGCGATCCTAAATGCTCGAATGCTCCGGCTAGTGCCTGATAAGGGCTAGTCTTTAGTTTCCGGCGGTGAACTGGTTAGGCCTCGCATACAATCGTCCTCACGCAGCAAAGCCTTGCCACTCGCTTGCCATTCACTTGCCATTCACTTGCCATTCACTTGTCATTCACTACGCGCACGACCGCCGTTGTCTCGCCCGAACATGCACATACTCGCTTCTCCACAAGAAGCCAGCAGGGAACGATATGGAGATTAAATGGATCGAGGACTTTGTTGCGCTTGCCCAGTACCAAAGTTTCTCGCGAGCCGCTGAGGTCCGCAATGTCACGCAGTCCGGTTTCAGCCGGCGAATCCAGGCGCTCGAACAATGGGTCGGCGCCGACCTGATCGACCGCAGCAGCTATCCGCCCACGCTGACACCCGCTGGGCGTCTCTTCAGGGAAGCTGCCGACGACATTCTCAACCGCCTCTTCGACACCCGCGCCATCATCCGCACGGAACAGCGAATGCCCGGCATTGGGCTGCAGATTGCAGCGGGCCACACTATTGCGCTGAGTTTTCTTCCCGCGTGGCTCAACGCGCTGACCGCCCAATTCCGCGATGTCAGGGCACGCGTGATTCCCACCAACGTCCATGATTCCATCCTGATGCTGGTGAACGGCAATTGCGAATTGATGTTTGCTTATCACCATCCCGACCTGCCGCTTCACCTCGATCCCACGCGCTATGAATACCTGACGGTGGGCATCGACACCTTCATGCCTGTCTGCAAGCCGAATCAAAAATCGGGGCCTTCCATGCGATTGCCCGGCACGGCAAGCCGGCCGCTGCCGCTTATCTCGTACACCGAGACCAGCTATTTTGGCCGCTGCCTGGCGTTGCTGCTTCGCCGCGCCAAGACGCAACCGGCACTGCGTCCGCACTACGAATCGGATATGGCGGAAGTGCTCAAGAAGATGGTGCTGGAGGGCGAAGGCATAGCATGGTTGCCGAAAAGCTCAATCCAAACCGAGCTGAAAAATGGCGAGCTCGTTCCGGGCGGCGGTAAGGAATGGGAGCTCGAAGTGGAGTTGCGTGTGTACCGCGACGCGTCGAATAAAAATGAGTTCATCGACACCCTGTGGCGCTACCTGCGCTCCTCCGCCTGAGAAAATTTATACGTGTTTACCCTTGTTATGCGGCTCTCGCATAACGACATGCTGAACCCGCATCGCGGGTTTTTTGTCCGCTTCTACTATCCGACCAGAGACGGAAAAGGCCCTCGCTAAGCCGCGCCAAGGCGCTTTTCGTCAAACCCATCGCACAGCGGCTCACGCTCATTCTCGTGCGAGATACCTCTGGAAGGATTGAAATGAAAAACCGGCTAACGCTTTATATCGTCATCGGCATGGTGCTTGGCGTCGTGATCGGCTATATCTGTCACCGGACAGCCGCGGATTCGAATGCGGCAAAAGAATTGGCCGGCTACTTCTCCATCATCACCGACATCTTCCTGCGGCTCATCAAGATGATCATTGCACCGCTGGTATTCGCCACGCTGGTGTCGGGTCTGGCGGGCATGGACGGAACAGCAGACGTGCGCCGCATTGGCATTCGATCAGTGGGCTGGTTTGTCTGCGCGTCACTCATATCGCTTGCCCTCGGCCTGTGTCTCGCCAACCTTCTGCAACCGGGTGCGAGCCTTCATATGGTCCAGACAAGTTCCGACGTCAGCACCGGCCTCAATACCGCGGGGCTCAGCTTCAAGGACTTCGTTACCCACGCGTTCCCAACAAGCATTCTCGACGCGATGGCGCGCAACGACATCCTGCAAATTCTGGTGTTCTCCGTGCTCTTCGGCGTCGTGCTGGGCGCGATCAAGTCGGACCCACGGGTGACACCGCTCGTGCAAGCTATCGACGCGCTCGTTCCCGCCATGCTCAAGCTCACCGACTACGTGATGCGCCTTGCGCCCGTGGGTGTATTCGGGGCGATTGCATCAGCTGTGACGTTGCATGGTCTCGATGTGCTGATGACATACGGCAAGCTGATCGGCGGCTTCTATGTGGGACTCGTGCTGTTGTGGGTGATCCTGATCGGCGCCGGCTACGCGTTCCTTGGCAACAGCATCTGGTCATTGCTCAAGGCGATACGCGAGCCGGCCATGCTGGCGTTTTCAACCGCAAGCAGCGAAGCCGCGTATCCGCGCCTGACGGAAAAGCTGGAAGCGTTCGGCGTCGACAAGAAGGTGGTGGGCTTCACGTTGCCGCTGGGATACGCATTCAATCTCGATGGTTCGATGATGTACCAGGCGTTCGCCGCCATCTTCATTGCGCAGGCGTTTGGCATCGATATGCCGATCGGCACGCAGATCCTCATGCTGCTCGTGCTCATGGTCAGCAGCAAGGGCATGGCCGGGGTAGCGCGAGGCTCGGTCGTCGTGGTTGCCGCCGTTGCACCGATGTTCCATCTACCGCCGTCGGGCGTTGTGCTGATCCTCGCGATCGACCAGATACTCGACATGGGCCGGACCGCAACCAACGTGATCGGCAACAGCATTGCGACGGCCGTGATTGCAAAATGGGAGACCGCCCGGGAGACGGCTCAACTCACACAAACGGAAGCGGTGATCTTCGACCAGTTGCAAGGCGAAGCAAAATGAATGAGAAGTCGAGCGAAAAGCACAAGCAACAACGCCGCTCTTTTGGCGTCATTGGCGGACTCGGCCCGCTCGCCAGCGCCGACATGTTTTTCAAGCTCATCAAGTCGACGCCCGCGACCGGTGACGCGGATCACTTCGATGTCGTCTTCGAGCAGCATCCGTTTCGCGGCGCCGGCGCGACCAGCGCCGCGACAGTTGAACGCAAGCTTTATATCTTCGATCTCATTCGTGCATTCGAAAAACGCGGCATCGAGACGGTCGTACTGCCCTGCTTTCTGAGCCACACTTTCATGGACGAGTTAAAGGCCAACTCGCCCTTGCAGATCGTGGACATGATCGAGGCAGTGCGACACTATGTTCGCCGCAAGTTCCTTTCAGTGCATCGCATTGGTGTGCTGGCATCCGACTACGCGCGGGGCAACGGTCTCTTCGAACGTTATTTTTTGGCGCCTGAATTCGACGTCATTCATCCGCGAATCAGTGACGGCACGGATCCGGTTACGCGCGCCGTATATGGTGAAAATGGCATCAAGTCTGGGCATTTGCTCGGTCAGCCGGTTGCTCTTTTGAAAGCCGCTTGCGAGGATCTCATTGCGCAAGGCGCCGAGATCATCGTGCCGGGCATGACCGAGATTGCACTCGTTGCAGATGAGCTAGGCGCGCTGAGCGTCCCGCTAATCGACTCGAATCTTGCCTATGCCCAATACATTGTGTCGGGCCAGTACGAATCGCCTGCCAAGCTATTCAAGGTCGGCGTGGTGGGCGGCGTTGGCCCTGCGGCCACGGTGGACTTCATGCAGAAGATTGTCAGCAACACACCAGCTAAACGCGATCAGGATCATATCAAGCTGCTGGTCGAGCAAAATCCGCAGATCCCCGATCGCACCGAGAACCTGATCGGCGATGGCCCGGACCCGACCATTTCGTTATATGCCACGTGCAAGAAACTGGAGAGCGGCGACGCCGACATAATCGCGATTCCATGTAACACGGCACACGCATTCGTACAGAGGATCCAGCCGTATCTCAGCGTCCCCATCGTCAACATGCTGACCGTGACGGTCGAGATGCTTCGCGATTCATTTCCGTCGATTAAGGAAATTGGACTCCTTGCGACCTCGGGAACGGTGGCGAGCGGCGTATATCGGCAAGCGCTGGAAGCACGGGGATTGCAGCAAATCTTGCCGAGTCCGGCATTGCAGGCAAGCGTGATGAATGCGATCTATGGCACGAAGGGCGTAAAGGCGGGCTTCGTCAAAGGACAGTGTATGGACAACGTCTGCGAGGCGCTCGAAGGCTTAGCCGACGAAGGCGTCGAGATTGTGATTCTTGGATGTACGGAGTTACCGTTGCTGCTTCCAGGGACTCAATGGCTAAGCGCTCGCGGACGGACGATCACGCTAGTGGACCCAACCGATATCCTGGCTAAACGCTGCGTTGCGTACGCCACCGCAAAGGCCGGACTAATAAGGGCTGAGTCAAAAACCGCGCACTAAAACATCAAGACATTGCGCCAGCCGTGCTAAGCCTTGATCTCCGCACGCAAGAATTCGATCAGTGCCTGCTGGACGGCATTGAGCGCACCACCAGAGCTCACCAACGCAAGTTCGGTCGGCGGCAAATCCGGCAGACCCGTGCAGATCCGATGTTCGGGAAGCACGGCGGTCGTAGGCAGAACCGACACACCAAGCCCTGACGAAACTGCCGCCTGGATGCCGGTCAGGCTATGACTCCCGAACGCCACTCGCCAGCGCCGCCGCGCTTTGTCGAGACCACGGATCGCGCGTTGCCGGTAGACACAACCTTGCGGAAACAGCGCCAGCGGGACCGGTTCATCCGTCAGTTCAACGCCTTCGCCTTTTACCCATACAAGCGATTCAGGCCACGATGCGAGGCACTCTCCGCTTCCCGGTTCGCGCTTGAGCAACGCAATCTCGACCTCGCCTGCCGCCAGCTTCCGCTGGAGATCGACACTCATGCCGCTTACCGTTTCAAGCCGTACGCCGGGCTTCATCTTCACAAATCCCGACAGCATGGCCGACATCCGGCGCGCGTCGAAATCCTCGGGTACGCCAATGCGAACCGGCTCAAGCGCCACGTCGCTGGTCAACGCATCCTGAGCTTCCCTCGATAAAGCCAGCAGCCGCCGCGCATAGTGCGCAAGCAACTCCCCATGCTCGGTGGCGCTCACGTGATTGCCGGTCCGGTCGCGCAGCAGCAGCGTACGACCGACTGCCGCCTCGAGCTTGCGGATCTGCTGGCTCACCGTCGACTGGGTACGGTGGACGCGTTCGCCAGCGCGCGTAAAGCTGCCTTCATCGACCACGCAAACCAAAGTGTTTAACAACTCGAGATCTAGCATGAGCCACCACCGCTTATTTGAATTTCGATTGACCTTTAGAGTTTAATTTAATTTCCAAATAACGCTCAATCCTTTTACGCTAGCGGTATCGACTCAGCTAAGTGAATAAATCAATGACTTTCAACGCGCTTGAAAACAGCCAACGGCCGCAATGGCTCACCTTCGACTGCTATGGCACCCTGATCCAGTGGGACGAAGGACTGCAAGCCGCCGTCCGCAAGATCTTGTCCGCCAAGCAAACGGCGACGATCGATCCGGCTCGATTTATCAGCATTTATGATCAGCATGAACACGCGCTTGAGCAAAGCTCGCCGCATCGGTCATTTCGCAGCGTGACCGCGGACGCGTTACGTCTCGCACTCGATGGATTCGGCTTGCAAAGCGACGCGGACGATGCCCGAACGCTAACGGACAGCATCTCCGCCATGCCGCCGTTTCCAGAAGTAACCGCCGCTTTGAAGCGGCTTAAGGACATGGGTTATCGTTTGTGTATTGTGTCGAATACGGATGACGAGATCATCGCGGGCAATGTCGCGCAGCTTGGCGGGTTAATCGATCGCGTGGTCACGGCGCAGCAAGCAGGGGCTTATAAACCATCGCGGAAAATATTCGACTATGCTTTCGACTCGCTTGGCGTGACAAAGGACGATGTCGTTCATATCTGCGCCAGTCCGCATCTCGATCACGCCGCTGCGCGCGAAGTTGGCTTTCGCTGCGTCTGGATCGATCGTGGCACGGGCCGCATGCTGCTGCCGGATTACACACCCGACGCCACGCTTCCAACGCTCGATCAAGTCCCTGTGCTATTCAATAGACTCGGCTGGTAAATTTTCAAGGCAATCAATCATCATGGCTCACTCGCTTTCTATCGGCAGCAACTCTGTTCCCTCACGTATTGCGCGGCTCGATTCCGACGCCGTCGTGCAGGCACGTGTGGAGCTTGCCGCGTGCTTCCAGCTCGCGGCTCAACGGGGTTACGAAGAAGGGGTTTGCAATCATTTCTCGGCAGTCGTGCCCGGGCACGATGATCTGTTTCTCGTCAATCCCTATGGCTACGCGTTCAGTGAAATTACCGCATCGCGCCTGCTCGTTTGCGACTTCGAGGGACATGTGATCGCCGGTGATGGTCAGCCAGAAGCGACAGCGTTTTATATCCACGCACGACTGCATCAATCGAAACCGCGAGTGAAAGCTGCCTTCCACACGCACATGCCGAACGCGACCGCGTTGTGCCTGATCGAAGGACCACCGCTTTTATGGCTCGGGCAAACGGCGCTGAAGTTCTATGGACGCACTGCCGTCGACGAGCATTACAACGGGTTGGCTTTGGATGAATCGGAGGGAGATCGTATTGCAGACGCCATGGGCGACGCCGACATCCTGTTCCTGAAGAACCATGGTGTGATGGTGGCGGGCGCCAGCATCGCGGAGGCTTGGGACGACCTCTATTATCTGGAGCGCGCCGCTGAAGTTCAGCTTAAAGCCATGAGCAGCAACCAGCCGCTCAAGCCCGTGCCGCACGAAATAGCTCAGCGCACCTATGAACAAATCCGCTTGGGCGACGCACAAAGCGCCCGCGCGCACTTGGACAGTTCGATCAGAATATTGCGCAATCAGGGAAATGGATTCGAACACTAGGCGTGAATAGTCGCGTGTCCGGAAGCGACAACACGCTGCCGCTTCCGGCCTGCCATGTCAGGACCAGCGTTCGGGCCATCGCCGGCCGCGCACAACGTTATTGAACAGCAAAGCGATCACTAGCAGCACGCAAACGCCGCTTAGGACCGGGACAAAAAAGAATCCTATTGAGGCGTTGCCGCTAAGCATGATCACCAGCGGATCAGCGCCCGCAGGAGGATGCACGCATCGCGTAAGCTGCATCAAGGCAATAGCGAGGCCAACGGACAACGCCATTTGCCAGATCCCCGGACCGGCGAACCAGAACACCGCCAACCCGACGGCAGTGGAAAGCAGGTGTCCGAATACGAGGTTGCGGGGCTGCGCAAATGGACTATCGGGTGCGCCGAATAACAAGACGCTCGATGCACCGAATGGCGCGATCAACAACGGACTGCTCGTCAAGTGCCCTAGCAGCGAGACCACGCCAATCGCCAGAAAACCACCCAGGAAACCAAATGCCGCTTGTTTGAATGGCGCTAAAGGAACTGGGGGCGCCGTGCGGGCGATCTGTTCGTTCATTGTATTTAAAGCCCAGGGAAATGCGCACGCCGGTCTCGATCAAGCAGACCAGCGTGCCCACGGCGTTAAGCCTTCTTGTAGCGGGCCGCCTCTTCCGAGCCCGAGGTCGCATTGCCTGCGCTGTATGAATGTGCGCCTACGCCCGCGAGACGTCCACCGTCGACGATCAGATACTCTTCGCGAATGGGTTCATTAGCGAACCAGCATTCAAGGATCTCGCGCGTGCCTGCGGCGTAACGTGCCTGAGCTGAAAGCGTCGTACCTGACGTATGCGGCGTCATGCCCTGATGCGGCATGGTGCGCCACGGATGATCGCTCGGAGCCGGCTGCGGGAACCAGACGTCGCCTGCATAGCCTGCAAGCTGGCCGGATTCCAGCGCACGCACAATGGCGTCACGATCCACGATCTTCCCGCGTGCCGTGTTGATGATGTATGCGCCGCGCTTCATCTTGCTGATCATCTTCTCGTCGAAAAGATGCTCCGTTTCCGGGTGCAGCGGGCAGTTGATGGTCACGATATCGCAGACCTTTGCCATTGATTCAGCAGTAGAGTGCCACGTCGCGCCAAGCTCGCGCTCGACTGCTTCCGGCAAACGATGGCGGTCGGTGTAGTGCAGTTTGACGTCGAAGGGCTTGAGGCGGCGCAACACTGCCGCGCCGATGCGCCCGGCCGCCACGGTCCCCACGTTCATCCCTTCAAGATCGTAAGCACGCGAGACACAATCGGCAATATTCCAGCCGCCCTTCTTGACCCATTCATGCGACGGCAGATAGTTACGGACCTGCGACAGGATCATCATCACGACATGCTCGGCCACGCTGATGCTGTTGCAAAACGTCACTTCGGCGACCGTGATGCCGCGATCAATGGCTGCCTGCAAATCGACGTGATCCGACCCGATTCCTGCTGTCAGCGCGAGCTTGAGCTTGGGTGCACGAGCGATCCGTTCGGCGGTCAGGTACGCTGGCCAGAACGGTTGCGAAATAACGATCTCCGCATCTTCCAGTTCACGTTCGAACGTGGAGTTGGGACCGTCCTTGTCGGACGTGACAACCAGGGTATGTCCCTGCGATTCGAGGAATTTGCGCAAGCCTAGTTCGCCGGATACGCTGCCCAGCAATTCGCCCGGCTTGAAGTCGATTGCCTTCGGTGTCGGGGCGCTTTGTCCGTCGTGATACTTGGTGATGGCGGGCACGTCGTCCCGGGCGTATTTCTTCGGCATTCCGTCGACGGGATCGTCGTATAAAACGCATAGAACCTTGGCCATGTCTGTCTCACTCCACTCTGATTTGGATAACACCAGCGCCGATGTTGCGGCTCCGACTTGGTCGATACGTGGGCTGGCACGTCGACCGAGGACAGTGTCGCGAAGCCTGTGCGAAGGGTCCAATCGTTTGGATGGATCAGGCGATAAGCGGTTCTTATGATGGCTCGCGTGGAACGTTGTTGGTGTTTTGATTTTGAATTCGTTCGCACTCGGACGGGGATGGGGCGGGTTTGGGCGGGGTGGGTTTTCAGCGTTAGCGGTCGGGTTCAATGCCGGGTTGCTGCTCTCCAGGCCTTCGCGCGTTTTATGTTGGCTCATTTCTTTATCACTATTAGCCACTGCGCGTGGCGGCGCGTCATTTCTTTGTCCAAAGCGACAAAGAAACGAAGCAAAGAAAACGCTTTCACCTCTCTAAAAATTAAGTGTCCACAGCGTGCAGTTTTATTTCATTGGTACCCGAAAAGCACGGTGCTCGCCAGAGCACCGGATGTGTGAACCCCTCCTTCTCGCGAATCCTGACAGTAAAACGCTTCGCCCCGTACGCTCTCGGGCAAGCACCCTTGCCCCACGAATCCGCACGGCCCCACCCGTACTCGCCGCTGTGGTGCTTCGCGGGTTAGCTAAGAGTTTGCATTGTTATTTGCCGGGTTAGGCCTTATGCATTCTGCAGGTGGTTTAAAAAATGATTCGGCATGCGTACCAATTCGGTGGAAGGTTTTCCGCGGATAGCGCGGGGCGCTCCTTGGGCAGGTTCAGTCGCTAGTGCTAGCCCGAGAGCGTACGGGGCGAAGCGTTTTACTGTCAGGATTCGCGAGAAGGAGGGGTTCACACATCCTGTGCTCTGGCGAGCACCGTGCTTTTGGGGCACCCATGAATCAAAACTGCACGCTGTGGACACTTAGGGTAGTGCTGTTAAAAGCGCTTTCTTTGCTTCGTTTCTTTGTCGCTTTGGACAAAGAAATGACGCGCCGCCACGCGCAGTGGCTAATAGTGATAAAGAAAACAGCTAACGTAAAACGCGCAAAAACCTGGAAAGCAGCAACCCAGCACTGACCCCAACCTCCAACCTCAAAAACCTGCCCCCCCAACCGCTAACGACCGCGCCGAACAACAAAACATCGGCCCAACGCCAACCCACCTACAGAACAACCGCGCAAGCACATTAAACAGCGATCAGGCCCGACGAAACACGGGCCGCCTCCGGCAACAATGCGTCAAACTCTCGTTGCAGATCAAGTTGCTCGGCCGCTTTCCATATGGCGGCAACAAGTGGCGGCAGCGTATTACGATTGCGCGCAATAAGACCAATTCCACGCGTCAACTCCGGCAATAAAAGCGATGCACGCACGCCACTGCCCGCAGGCAGGACACTCAGAAGGCTATGCGGAAACACACTGAACAGTCCAGCATGCTGAACGTGCGCATAGAGAGACAGAAGCGAGTCGGTTTCCAAAACGACCCTAGGCTGGACGCTCTCGCGCCGAAACGCAGCATTGATCACCTGCCGGTTCTGCATGGTGGCGGTCAACAGCCCGAGCGGTAATCCATCCACATTGCTCCATTGCACCGTGCCTGCATCGAACCTCTCGCCCGCGCCCGGAGGCGACAACACCAGATAGCGTTCGAAATAGAGCGGCAATACGCTGAACCCCGCCTGCACCTGCTCGTCGAGATACGTCAGGCCAACATCGAGTTCATGCTCGTCCAGCTGACGCAGGATGGAATCAGAGCTGAGCGAGCGGACCTCGTAGTGCATATGCGGATGCTCACGCATGCACGGCGCAAGCATGCTGGTGGTCACCGGCATGACGGTCGGAATCGCGCCAATACGAAGTGTCCCGATCAGGTTAACCTGCGCGGCGGACGCATCCTGCCGCATGTTCTGAAGCGACGCGAGCGTTTGCCTCGCCCAGCCAAGCACACGCTCACCATCCTCGGTGAAACCTACGAAGCGCCGTGTCCGCTCGACAATCACCAGCCCTAGTTCGGCCTCCAGCGTACGAATGGCCGACGACAGCGCGGGCTGGGAAACGTGACAGGCTTCTGCTGCGCGCGCGAAATGTTTTTCGCGCGCCAACGTGACGAGATACTCAAGTTGCCGAATGAACATTGCGTCCTTTGTTAGCGTTTCTTCGCAGACCTTACCGACCTTACCGACGTTAATCAGGCAAGCAGGTCCTCATAGAACGAGCCGAACGGCCTTGTAGGGTGAGCAAGCTGGATCTCCAGGATCCAGAGCCCGGCTTGCGGATGCGGATCGAAATTTCCAAGATTGCCGGCCTTGAAGATTGCGTGCGGGAAATCGCTCACGCGATGCCCTTTGATGTCGAGATTCAATTTCCACCCTAGCGCCGACGCACGCTCCGCCGCATAGTCATACAACGCCTTGCCGCCGGCGCCCGTCGTTCGCCAATGATGCTCGACCTCGTCAAAGACAGTCTTTGCCGCATCCGCGCACGCTTTCATCTCTGCATCTGCTCCAACCACGAACGTTGCGCCTGCATCGCCTTCATGCCCTATCCAGACCACGCCAAGATCGACGAAAAAAATATCGTCGTCTTTGAGCCGCGGCTCTGTCTCGGAACGTTGCTTGAACGTCCGCAAGGTGTTTTCTCCAAACCGGATCAGGATGGGGTGCCAGATTCGTTCCATCCCAAGTGCCTGCAGGACCTGCTGGCACTCACTCACTGCTTCCGACTCAAGCATTCCGGGCTGAATTCGTGCCGCCACCTGTTCGACGACCTCCCACGTTTTGTCGCGCGCGTAATACATTGAATCGAGAACGAATTTCTCTCCGACCGCTTGTTGTTGGCCTCGTTGCAAGGTATCGCTCACTCACGCTCTCCCGTTTCGCTATATTCCGATAAATATATCGCATTCTACGCGAGGCCTGCTGGCGCCCGGATAGTCTCAACGCGCGGGGCGCAGTCGCGCCGTTCGCGAGAAGAAATCCAGTTCTCGTCTAAATACGGATTCCTACATAAATAGATTGCTTGGCAAGCACCGCAACCAACGCTTAGTTCCTCGAGCGTGAAATCAATCCGAAAGCGTGGTCGTAAGCGGAATAGACCCATGACTTCTGAAGGACGGAGCACGATATTCCCAAATATTGAGCCGCAGAACCTTCTCCGTTCCGACGTCCCGTCTAGCCCGTCCATCAAAATAGTCCGACTAGTTAAGGGTATACATTGATTAATTGGTCAGGCCACTGTTCTAGCATGTCGATACGTCGTCATTCGACCGTGCGTGCCCTTGAGCATGCGAGTTTCACGGAGCGTAGCGACGCCCGGCACCGGCCCTTTCCGGCCACGCCAACAGGTGAAATGAGTTGTTCAAAAACTACGACACGGGAGATCGGTATGGCACAAGATCGGGAAGACCTGGGTGAAGTACAAAGCGTGCGTCGGGGATTGCTTCAAGGCGCTGGCCTGACTGCAGCGCTGGCAATGCTAGGCGGCGTGATCACACCGGCGCAAGCCGCGGACGCCGCCCCGTTTCCGGCACACAAGCGCTGGAAGATCGTATTCGTTAACCACGTCACAACAAACCCCTTCTTCGTTCCCACGCAATACGGCATTCAGGATGCGTCCGCGTTGCTAGGATTCGATTACCAATGGACCGGCTCGGCCAATGCCGATGTGGGCGAAATGGTCAACGCGGTGAATGCGGCCATTGCCGCCAAGGCCGACGCCATAGCGGTTCCTATCGTCGACCCTAAGGCTTTTAATACGCCGATCCAGAAAGCACTCGACGCAGGCATTCCGGTATTTGCCTACAACGCCGATGCCCCCAGCGGCAGCGCTAACCCGCGCCTCGCGTATATCGGCCAGGATCTGTATTTGTCGGGCTATCAAATGGGCGAGCGTATCGCCAGCCTGGTAGATAGCGGCCTAGTCGCACTGTTTATCGCGACGCCCGGCCAGCTCAACATCCAGCCGCGGCTCGACGGCGCAATCGACGCGATCAAGAAATCGGGCAAGAAAATCGATACGCAAACCATTGCGACCGGCGCGACCGTCAACGAAGAACTCTCGAAGATCAAGTCGTTCTTCCTTGGGCACCAGGATCTGAAAGGCATGTTCGCCGTCGATGCAGGCAGCACGCAAGGCGTCGCCCAGGTCATGAAGGAGTCCAACCTGCCGTCTAAGGGCGTGCACGGCGGCGGCTTTGATTTGTTGCCGCGCACCGTCGAGCTGATCCACGACGGCTTCCTCGACTTCACGATCGATCAGCAACCTTACGTGCAGGGTTTTTATACCGTGCTTGAAGCGTTCATCTTTCTGACCTCGGGCGGACTGGTCGGGCCGGCGAACATCAACACGGGCCTGAAGTTCGTCACGAAAGGCACGGTTGACCCGTACCTGACCACCGAGACGCGGTATGAAGGCAAGAGCACGAAACCTCAGATCGTGCCGCGTACGGGTGCGATCAAAGGGTGACCACTCCCGTGACGGATGCCACTCGGGCGAACCGGCGCCCAAGATTATGGCCGGGCGCGCTGAAGCGATCCAGCGAGATCCGCATCCTTGCGGTCGCGCTGATCCTCAGCGCGTACTTCGAGACGGCCAACCACGACTTCCTGCTGACTAGCGCGAGCCTGGAAAACCTCTCGCAGTTCATCGCGCCGGTGGCCATCATCGCCTTTGGCGAAATCATGCTGATGATTGGCGGGGAGATCGATCTTTCCGCCGGCATGGTCTTCGCATTTGCGCCTTTCATCATGCATTTCGCGGGCGAGGCAGGCGCGCCCGAATGGCTCGCCCTGCTGGCCGGCTTGCTGGCAGCAGGCTTGGTCGGGCTGATCAACGGCGCGGTGACGGTGTATCTGCGCATCCCCTCATTCGTCACCACGCTCGGCACGCTGTTCTTCGTGAATGGACTGACGCTGACGCTGTCACGAGGCACGCCGGTTTCACCCCATGAGGGCACGATATTTTCGGCGTTCATGGGCGAGTGGGGATACAGCGAAATCATCTGGACCATTGCTATTGCTGCAGTCATGCATGTCTTGCTTCGCCATACCCGATGGGGCTTGCATACCATCGCGGCGGGCGCGAACCAGCTAGGCGCAAGCGAAGCGGGTATTCAGGTCAAGCGGCTGAAACTCGGCAACTTTGTGATTGCTGCGTTGCTTGCCGGTTTCACCGGCATCCTGGAGGGCTTCAGGATAACGTCCATCGATCCGCAGGCAGGCGGCAACCAGATCATGTTTCTCGCCGTCGCCGCTGCGGTGATCGGCGGCACGCCTCTCGCCGGCGGTTCGGGCACGATCATCGGCGGACTGATTGGCGCGGCGGTTCTAGGGATACTCAACGATGGATTCACGCTCATCGGCATCAACGCGTTCACGTTCAACATGATTCTCGGCGCGGCAATCCTGGCGGCCATGATATTCAACATCCACATCGCCCGTCTTGCACGCAAGGGAGACCTCTGATGGCCGACGTATCGGCAACTGCGCCGGCGGGAACCACGGGGACGGCCGCGTTGCGGGGTGAAGATATCGTCAAACGTTTTGGCGCGGTGACCGCACTCGACGGCGTGTCGCTGACGCTCAGGCAAGGCGAGATATTGGGCGTGCTCGGCGACAACGGCGCGGGCAAATCGACGCTGATCAAAATCCTTACCGGATTCCATCAGCAGACGGGCGGCAAGCTGTTTATTGGCGACGAAGAAACGCTGCTTCGCTCAGTCGATCATGCGCGGTCGCTCGGCATTGAATGCGTCTATCAAGACCTGGCGCTGGCGAATTCGCTCAGCATTTATCACAACATGTTTTTGAATCGGGAGATCGTCCGGCGTGGTCCGTTTCGTCTGTTGAATAACAGCGCCATGCGTAAGCGTGCAGAAGAATGCCTGGAAGAGATTGGCGTGCACGTGCCGTCCGTTGATCTGCCGGTCGAGCAGCTTTCGGGCGGGCAACGCCAGGCGATTGCCGTTGCCCGTGCGGTCAATTCGAATGCAAAGATCCTGCTGCTCGACGAACCGCTTGCGGCAATGGGCGCGCGCGAGGCGGGACTGATTATCGATCTGGTTCTACGGCTGAAGGAAAAGCAAGGGCTCTCCATTGTCATGATCATGCACAACTACGCGCAGACGCTCGATATAGCGGATCGCGTCATGCTCATGCAGCGTGGCCGCGTGACTTACGAGCGGGAAGCGGCCAGCACGTCGGTGGCTGAGTTAATGGATATCGTGCGGCGCGAATATAGGTCCATGCGAACGGGCGCGAGTTAGCCTGGCCGAATTGCACGACTACGATTCAAACGCTGCTTGCAACGCAACCAGGAACCGCAAGTAGGCGGTCGCACCCGGATCCGCATGCCCCACGCTGCGCTCCTGCACCCACGCAGCACGCCCCTTTTGCGATTGCAGGACAGCAGTTTCTTCGACTCGCTGCTGTGCTGTCGCGATCATCGCTGCAAGCATTTCAACGGCTGTACCGGCCGACGACTCGAGTGTGTCAAGGCTCGGAATCAACGCATCGAGAACGGTCTTGTCGCCGACCTTGGCTTTCCCGCGGTCGGCAATCCGCCCCGCTATCGCGCGCCCGATCTCCAGCGCCTCCGCCTTTCCGACCGACGTCTTCCCTGCCATTACCTTCGATGCCGCCATCAAACCGCCACCCGTCAATGCCGCGAAGGTGGACGGGTTCGCGGTAGAAAACGCCTTCCCGGCGCTGAGCAGAATATCGGCCACGGTCGCGTCCTCCGGCAGACCATCCAGCGCTTTGATGACGGCAGCGGCGCCAGCCGACACCGTGATGCCCAGGTCCCCGTCACCCAGCGCGGCATCGAGATCGCGTAGCTCATCGGCGTGTGCAGGCAACGCGCCCAAGCTGCGCGCAAGCACCTCGCGGAGTTCCTTGCAGGTAACACTCATCGCATGTTCTCCTGATTAATTCGGCTGCTGGTCATTCACGAAAGAACGGCGAGCGCGCGGGCGCTGCCAGCAGCGCTTCAAGTTCATCGTCAACCTGCATCACCGTGATCGATGCCCCGGCCATTTCCAGGCTCGTCACATACTCGCCCACATACGATCGCGCGATAGTCAGCCCCTGGTCCCCGAGCATGCCGGCCGCTCGCCGATACAACACGTAAAGCTCTTCCAGCGGCGTCGCGCCCAGCCCGTTCACAAGAATGGCAACGCGCGAGCCCTTCGGCAACGCGAGATCGCGAAGGATCGCGCTGGTTAGCCGGTCGGCAATTTCATCGGCGGTTTCCAGCTTGCCGCGATGCGACCCCGGCTCGCCATGAATGCCGATGCCAATCTCCATCTCGCCATCGGGCAACGTGAACGTGGGCTTGCCGGCGGCGGGCAGAATAGTCGGCGACAACCCGACGCCCATCGTGCGGCTCTGGCTATTCGCCTTGCCGGCAATGCGCGCGACTTCGTCGAGTGAATCGCCCCGCTCCGCCGCTGCGCCCGCGCACTTGAACGCGAACACCATGCCGGCCACGCCGCGCCTGTCCGCGCTTCGTTCAGCCGGTGCAGACGCCACGTCATCAGTCAGGACGACAGTCTTGATGTCGATGCCTTCGAGCTCCGCCATGTCCGATGCAAGGTCGAAATTGAAGACATCGCCGCCGTAGTTGCCATACACATAGAGCACGCCCGCGCCGCCATTCACTGCCTTGGTGGCCTCGAAGATCTGCTCGGATGACGGCGATGAGAACACATTGCCAACGGCCACACCGCCGCACAAGCCCTCGCCCACGTACCCCAAAAAACCCGGCATGTGCCCGGAGCCGCCGCCGGTCACAATGCCGACACGGCCTTGCTTGGGCGCGTCAGCGCGCACCAGCGCGCGTCGGTCCTCGGTGGCCGCCTTGATCCATCCGGGATGCGCGAGCAGCAATGCATCGATCACTTCATCGACAAAATTCTCGGGCTGATTGATGATTTTTTTCATGGATATCGTCTCCTTGAAGCGCGGTTTTTCCCGGTCGATCTGACAACGATGTCATCCGGCGCGCGGGGTTTCAGTCGTCTTTTTTTTAACGGCTGCGTTCAAAGCTTGCGCCGTTGGCTGACGGCGTCGAGCAGCACCGCCGCGAAGATCACGCCACCCTGAATGAATTGCGTCCAGAACGGGTTCACGCCAAGCAGCGACAGACCAACGTTGATCACGCCGATCAGCACCACGCCAATGAACGTGCCGACAATCGAACCACGACCGCCGGCAAGCGAGGTGCCGCCGATCACAACCCCGGCAATCACCTGCAGTTCCAGGCCATTTGCGGCCGATGGCAGCGCCGAATTGAGCCTTCCCGCGAGTACGATGCCTGCCACCGCCGCCGTCGCCCCAGCGAGCGTGTAGGTGAGGAAGATCACGCGATTCACGGGGATACCCGCAAGCCGCGCGGCCTCCTTGTTGCCGCCGACCGCGAACACCTGATGCCCGAAGGTCGTCTTGCGCAGCAACACGTGACCGATCACGAACACCACCAGCATCACGATCATCGGTGCGGGCAAGCCGGCGAGCGTCTTCGCACCGAATGCAGTAAACGCGTTAGGGAAGTCGAACTTGGTCCGGCCATCGGAAATAGCGAGCGTGAGTCCACGCGCCATGGCCATCATTGCCAGCGTCACGATGAACGGCACCAGCCTGAGCCACGCGACCGACAAACCATTCAGCGCGCCGACCAGCGCACCCACCGCCAGCGCCACGCCCAATCCCCCGATGCCGAGCGCCACGTTGCCGGGGCTAGACCCCGCCATCACGGTCGCCGCGACCATGCCGCTCAGCGCGACCAGCGAGCCCACCGACAGGTCGATGCCCGACGTGATGATCACGAAGGTGCCGCCGACCGCCGCAATGCCGACCACGGACACCTGCACCATGATGTTGGTGAGCGTGCTGGTGGTCAGGAACTCGGGCGATGCTATCGACAAACCGATGCAGATCAGGATCAACGCCACCAGCAGCGGCCCAAGACCCGTCCGCAATTGCCGGATGATGCGGCGGGAGCGTGCTTCCGAATCCGCCTGGTTCGCTGCCGTGGAAGTCATGCCCCTACCCCTGTTGTAGCCCACTGAATAACTGTTTCGGAATCCGCATTATCGCGGGGAATCTCGGTGACGATATTGCCCCGGTACATGACCAGGACCCGGTCCGACATGCCCAGCAGTTCCGGCAATTCCGAACTGACCATGATGACGGCCGCGCCCGCTCGCGCCATCGACACCATATGCGCGTAGATCTCGGTCTTGGCGCCTACATCGATACCGCGCGTGGGTTCGTCCAGCATGATCACTGCCGGCTGCGTGGCCGTCGCGCGGCCGAGGATGACCTTCTGCTGATTGCCGCCTGATAAATTGCCGGTGATCTGCAAGACCGACGACGCACGCACACCGAAACGCGCGCTGGCTTCCTGCGCGAGCTTGCGCTTTTTCGTGTTGCTGACGAAGCCGCCCGTGGCGAGCGCGAGCAAACTGGACAGCGCGACGTTTTCTTCGATGCTCGCTTCGAGTACAAGCCCTTCAAGCTTGCGATCCTCGGACGTGTAAACAAGTCCATTTCGAACCCCTTCCGCCGGCGATCCGATAGAAACCTTTTTGCCCCGTATCAGCACTTCGCCGCCGCTTAGCGGCAGTGCGCCGAAGATCGCCTTGAGCAACTCGGTGCGCCCCGCCCCGGCGATGCCAGCAATCCCCACGATCTCGCCTGCGCGCACGCTGAAAGTAGCGTTACGCAGCACTGGCGGACTGGCGAGATTGCGGACCTCCAGCACGACTGGACCATAGTCGCGCGGCTCCCACGGATAGAACGAATCCAGGTTCCGCGCGACCATGGCCTGTACCAGATCCTGCTCGGTCCACTTCGCCATCGGACGTGCGCCGACGGTTGCGCCGTCGCGCATGACGACGGCCGAATCCGCGAGTTCGAAGACCTCTTCAAGATGATGCGAGATAAAGATGATGCCCATGCCGGCTTCACGCAAACGCCGGACCACGGCGTAGAGATTGGCGATGTCCTCGCGCTGCAGCGCGGCAGTGGGCTCGTCCATGACGAGAATGCGTGCGTCGCGCGCCAGCGCCTTGGCAACTTCGACAAGCTGGCGTTTATTCAAGGGCAGGTCGCCAAGACGCATGGATGGCGAGACGCCTTCGAGTCCCACTTGAGCAAGCGCTGTGCGGGCCATCTCGTTGGCCTTTTTACGCAGCACAAGACCGCTGCGTGACGGCATCCGGCCGAGAAACAGGTTCTCGGCAACCGTCATGTCGTTGACCAGCGAAAGCTCTTGATAGATTACGGCCACGCCGGCGTCGATAGCTGCGTGCGTACCGCGTGCGAGAGGCCGGCCATCGATCTCGATGGTGCCTTCGTCCGGTTCGTAGGCGCCCGAGAGCGTCTTGATCAACGACGACTTCCCCGCACCGTTCTCACCAACAATAGCCATGACGTGACCGGCCTGCAATTCAAGGCTGACGCCTCGCAGCGCCTTGACGCCGGGAAAGCTCTTGACGATACCTTCCATGCGCAGCAGCGGCGCTGCAACGGCCGTGGTGGCCGTGGAGCCACCATCGCTTACGTCCAGACCCCTCTCACTGTTCATGTTCGAGTCTCAATGGATATCGATGAACATCACTCGATATCACGTGCACATTCACATGCGAGTGCGCGCTCCTGAATGTGCAAGAGCGCGCCTGAGCAGCTTACTGACTGACTTGCTCCGACCAGAGGCCATATTTCTTGGTCTCATCGGAGTCGATGTTGCTCTTGTCGATCAGCAAGGTCGGCCATGCATAGTTCGCCGGGACCGGTTTCTTTGCGCTGTAATCCGCGATGAAACTCAGCGCCTTCGCCGACATCTCGATCGGGTTCTGCGAAATGGTCGCGTCCTGCTTGCCCGCGCGAATGGCAGACAGCGCCTGTGCCGTGCCATCCGCGCCAATGATCATGATGTGCTCTTTGTCACCGAGCGGCTTATAACGCCCGGCGTTGTCGATCGCCTTCTCCGCACCCACGGTATTGTCGTCGTTCGCCCCGAACACGGCGTCGATCTGCGGGTACTTTTGCAGGATGTTCGTCATCGCATTCAGCGACTTCTCCTGATCGAACCCGCCTTCCTGACGGGCGACCACCTTGATGTCCGGGTACTTGGCGATCGCATCGCTGAAGCCCTTTTCGCGGTCCGTGGCAGCCGTGGTGCCGACCAGTCCAATCAGGTCGACCACGTTACCCTTCGCGGATCCATAACGCTTCTTCAACTGGTCAGCGATCCAATTCGCGCCCGTTGCGCCGAGCGCCACGTTGTCCGACGCCACGAACGATGTCACCTTGCCGCCGTCCGAGCCGCGGTCCAGCGTGAACACGGGAATGCCCATGGAGTTGGCTTTCTCGACAGCGGGGATGATCGCCTTCGAATCGATCGGGTTAAGCACCAGTGCTGTTACGCCCTGGCTTAGCAGGTTGATGGCGTCGTTGACCTGTTGCTGCGCGTCGCCATTGGCATTGGTCTGGACGAGATCGAATCCTTGCGCCATGGCGCCTTTCTCGACCCCTGCTTTCAATCCGACGAAAAACGCGTTGTTCAGCGTGGAGACAGAAAAGCCGACCTTGACCTTGCCGCCGCCCACACTTGCGGCGGGCGCGGATGCTGCTGCGTCGCTGGCCGCGGCGCTCGCTCCCGCATCAGTCGATGCCGTAGTCGACGACTCGTTCTTCGAGCAACCGCTTAGCGCCGCGGCCGCGCAAAACACTAACGCTCCCGTCGATGCACCGACCTTCGTCCATCTGTCGAACCGTTCTGAATTCCAGGCCATAACCGTCTCCTTTGTGTAAGTTATAAAGTGAGTTCTAGCGTAAGTCTTAAAAGAAGATTGAGATTCCCTTGCATCTTCTTTCACTTCGATCGACAAGTTTCCAGCTAGCGGACGAGCCAGAACTTAGCGATATTCCTCAACGATATTCAGTCTAGCGAAATACAGTCTTATCTGGTCGAATGCTATCCTCGCCAACCGCAGCGCGCCATCCCCAAAATCGCAAGCAACCGTTGCAGATTTGGAGCACATCCATCCCGTTCAAACCTTCTCGCGCAAACCATATCCCTTGAATTTCTCAATGACCTCGTTGATCGCTTCATCGGACAAGACTGGCGGCGTCCCAATCTGGCAAGCCAGCAAATACTGCTGCGCGAGGACTTCCACTTCGTTGGCAAGCCATAACGCCCGGGCGAGATCACGTCCAATAGCAATCACGCCATGATGAGCAAGCAAACACGCCATGCGGTCTTTCAAAGCGGCAATGGCATGCTCCGATAAAGCCTGACTTCCGAAGGTCGCATACGGCGCGCATCGAATGGAATTGCCGCCCGCGACCGCCACCATGTAGTGATGCGCAGGAATATCTTTACTATGGATAGCCAGCGCGGTCGCCGCATTCGAATGGGTGTGCACGACCGCGTTGATCTCGGGCCGTGAACGCAGGATGTCGCGGTGAAACCGCCATTCCGTCGATGGCCGGCTTTGCTCGAACACCGCTGCATCATCGGCCACGTCCAGCGGCAACCAGACGATGTCCTGCGTTTGCAACTCCGCATAGGGAACACCGCTTGGCGTAATCAGCAAACCATCCTGCCATCGCGCGCTGATGTTGCCGGAGGTCCCCTGGTTTATCCCAAGGCGCTGCATTTCGAGGGCGGTCTCGATGACCTCTCGTCGCAATGCGGTCTCGGCAGCCGGCGTGCTGTTCACAACGCACCCCCGTTCGATGAAAACAGCGCGGCGAAGTTTCTATCGAAGGGCTGCTGCACAATCCCGCGTTCGGTGATGAAGCCGGTCACAAGATCATGAGGCGTGACATCGAAGGCCGGGTTGCGCACTTTGATATCGACAGGCGCGGTGGGATGCCCAGCCAAGTGCGTCACCTCATGGTCTTGCCGCTCTTCAATCACTATGTCCGACCCGTTCGCTGTCAGCAGGTCGAGCGTTGACGACGGACACGCAACGTAGAACGGTATGCCGAAATGACGCGCGGCAATGGCCACGCTCAACGTGCCAATCTTATTGGCGAAGTCACCGTTAGCGGCCACCCGGTCCGTGCCGACAATCACCAGGTCCACCAAGCCCTGCGACATGATGGACGCCGCCATGCTGTCGGTGATCAGCGTGACGTCCACTCCCGCTCTTTGCAGTTCAAACGCTGTCAGGCGTGAGCCTTGCAACAACGGCCGGGTTTCATCGGCGAAGACACGGAAGGACACGCCTTGCTGATGAGCCATGTAGATGGGTGCCGTCGCGGTGCCTATACCTGTTGTCGCCAATGCGCCCGCGTTGCAATGGGTCAGCACGCCGCAGCCGGGCGTGATCAGGGATACTCCATGCTCACCGATGCCGGCGCAAAGCGCCTGATCCTCGGCATGAATCTTCATGGCCTCGTCAACCAGCACCTTGTACAGCGTGCCTGAGTCTTGCGACGCCGAGCGTTGCGCAGCGGCCAGCATGCGCTTGAGGCTCCAGCTCAGGTTCACGGCCGTCGGCCTTGCCGAATCGAGGAAGCTGGCTTGCTGAGTTAGTTGCGACTGAAAATCTTCGATGGAGAGGTGCTGCAGCGGTTGCATCGCCACACACAATCCATACGCTGCAGCCACCCCGATCGCCGGCGCGCCGCGCACTCGCAACTCGTGAATCCAGCGCCATACGTCCTCTACTCCGCTCACTCGCTCGACCACGACGGCTTGCGGCAAACGCGTCTGGTCCAGGAGATGCAAACCACCCTCTTGCCAGGCAAGCGTCGCGGGAAGGGCTTCTAAAGCCGCCTGCAAAACCATGAGTTCTCCAGATTCAAAAATTGTCGTGAGCGGCGTTGCATCAGGACGTTCGCCGGCTTGACCGGCATCGGCTGTGGTTAGCGGGCTCACATAGGTCACGCCAGCCCCTCGCTTTGCGACCGGACGGTCCTGGCGTGAGCCAGGACCTCGTCGATACCGTCGAACTGCTGGCGTTGTACAAGCAACGCTTCAGCAAACCGCAGACAACGGACTTCAATCTTTGCGCGCACGGCTTCGTCGGGGATGCTCGTGATTTCCGCGACCTTCGCCATGCCCACAATCCGGCGAATCATCTTGCAGCCGGCGAATCCAAGTGCGTCCGCGAAAAGCCTTCGCATGAAATGGGTTCGGAATGCTTCCGAGCACGCTTCGTCAGGATCGTCGCCAATGAAATGCTGTCTGCTGCTGCGCTCATGATCCCGCCAGAGATTCAGGAACTTGATCGAGAAGCCGTTCCAGATCTGCGCAGCCTGCTCGAGCAGCCATTCTTGATAGTGCTCGGGATCTTTACCCTCCATGCGTCCATGCCAGTCGCGAGAGAAATACGCCAACCAGAGATTCGCGAGGATCGCGCCGACATCGAAACCCATGGGACCGTAGAAAGCGAACTCCGGATCTATGACGAACGTTTCGTCCTGATTGACCATGATCGAACCGGTATGCAAGTCGCCATGCAGCAAACTCTCCGCACGCGTCATGAATGCCCATTTCATTTCCGCGACGGCAATGCGCAACGCCGCCGACGTTCTGAGCCGTTCTACCGCAGCGCGAGGCAAGGCCGGGCTGTAAATGTTTGACGGATGATCCTCGAACGGATAAGTAAAAACGAGGTCCTCCGTGATCTTGCAAAGCTCGCTGTTGATCGACGCCGCAACGGCCTCCTTCTTCACATGCGGCGCCAGAAACAGATCAGAACAGAAGAACAGCGTATGCGCCAGATAGGTGGAGAGGTGATCGCCAAGCTTTGGATAAACGGTGCCTTCCATCAAGCCTTGTCGCAAGATCTTGTGGGAGGACAAGCGCTGCATGACCATCAGGAACAGCTCACTGTCCGCGTGATAAACCTCGGGCACGTGTTGTGGGCACAACGCGCCGAACCGGCGCAGCGCCGCGACCTCATGCTCCATGCGCTGACGCGTCAGCGGCCAGCTCGTTCCCACCAGCCGCAGGAAAGGCGGTGCTTGTTTGACGACCACGCTTTTCTCGGGTGCCTGAGCATTGCTGACGAAATAAACGAAATTCAGATTACCGTCGCCGACTTCGACTACGTCCAGTTCGTTCGTATTGCCGAGCATTGCACGCACCGCCGGAACGCCACTAAGGTAGGCCGTCAGCTGAGCAGAATTCAACGCTTCAAATTCCATCGATTCCCCCTTCACAGACTTCCTCGGGCTTGACTTCGCGTGGCAGGCTAATGGCAGCTTTAGTGGCGCTTACGCACCAGATCGAACTTGAAGATGCTGGTGTTGTAGTAGTCGTTGCTGTAACAAATGGGTTTGCCGGTATCGTCGAAATCCACTTCATCCAGCAACAGGAATAGACCCACTCCCTCCCGCAGTTCAGGCAAATCCCGCGAGGTCAGGATCGTCGGTTGAATCGAACTATGCGTATGCGACAGGCGGACCCCGGTGCGCTCGAACATCGCGAACAGGGACTCCCCCATATTGCTGTCGGCTTTGTCGTATAACGCCTTCGGCACGATGTCGATGCAATACGCTGCTATGGCGTCATTGGCCCACCGGACCCGCTCGATTCGTACACACGGGTCACCTTCTTGCAACGCCAGTTTTTGCGCGAGATTTTCTGACGCCGCAATAGGTTCTATCTGCAAACGGCTGGTCGACGGAACCGCCCCGACACTCTTGATCATGTCGGTTACGGACATCAGATCATCCAGACCGCCTTCCAGCTTCAGCGAAATTTGTCTGATGAACGTGCCTCGCCCCTGGATACGCGATAAAAGCCCATGCGAAATCATCTGCGCCACGGCTTCGCGCAGACTGGAACGACCTACGCCGAGTTGCTCGCATAGTTCTATTTCGGTGGGGATTTGATCGCCTGGCTTCAGAGCCCTTTCACGAATCATGGCGCGCAGGGATTCCTGTATCTTCTCGCTCATCGATCGCTCTACACTGAGGCGCATGATTCGTTTTTTTGCGTTGGTTTAGTGCAAGATACATCAGACGTCTGATGTTTTCTTCAGGACTTACCCTGATTTTTGGGAAGTGATTTGCGGCCTTAAGGCGAGGCGGCCATGACGTTGCGTCATGTGCGTCGCCTTTCGCGGATGACCTATGATTGGGGATTTAAATCACGCCCGCCCCCGAGGACTTCGCGCTAATGCCCTCTTCAATCCGTAACTCGCTCACCTGGATCTTCGAAGCATTCGAGGACGATTCAACCTACATCGGCAAACGGATGTTTGGCAGCGACGCTGCCTATATCGACGGTCTGCTGTGTCTGGTCGCGGCTGATCGCGACCCGCCGTGGAACGGCTTGCTGGTGTGTACATCGCAAGACCGCCACGCCGCTCTCATGGACGAAATGCCCGCGCTGCAACCGCATCCGGTGCTGGGTAAATGGCTTTACGTACAGCAAGACGATCCGGCATTTGAAACCATAGCGGAGCGGATGACGGTGCTCGTGCTGGCACGCGATCCGCGCGTGGGGGTCGAGCCAAAACCCCGCAGGCGTGGCGCGAAGCCCACGCCGTCAACGGGATAAGCACGAGGGCCAGCGTTCTTAAATCGACTTGATTAAATCGACTTAACCTCGCCGCCGTCCATTCGAATGGCGGAGCCCGTCATCCACCGGGCCGCTGGTGAAACCAGGAATGCCATCAACTCCGCAATGTCTTCAGGCTCACCGTAACGCGTGATCCCCACCTCGCCCGGGAACCTGGCGGTTGCCTCCTCGACCGTCATGTTGTGCAGCGGCGCCCAGTGCTCGAGATAAGAGCGCCTGCGCCCTGTCATCACGGGCCCCGGCATCACGCTGTTTACCTGCACGCCGTCCGTGATCCCCTTGTCAGAAAACGCCTTCGCAAGCGCAATGATCGCCGCGTTGATGGTCCCAACCGCCGCGTACGGTGCTTTGGGAAAGAGCGCCGAATTCCCTGAGATCAAGACAACGGAACCTTTCGAAGCCATGAGTGCGGGCCAGGCTTCAATGGTCAGGCGACGCGCGCCGTGCAACTTCAGCGCCATGCCTGCATCCCACTGCTCGTCCGTCATCTCCAACACGTCGATTTGAGGCACAGCGCCTGCAATATTGAGCAACGCGTCAATGCGCCCGAATTTGACGAGTGTTTGTTCCACTACCTCTTTCGCCGACGAACGGTCGGACAGGTCCAGGTCGATCACGAGGGGTTCCGCACCGGCCTCCCTGACGGCTGCAGCCGTGTTCTCAAGCTTGGCGCGATTGCGCGCAACCAATACGATCGACCCGAAATCCCGTGCGAGACGGACTGCAGTCGAGAAGCCGATACCCTGACTAGCTCCCGTAACAAGAGCGACTTTGTTCGACATTTCAATTCTCCTAAGTATATGAAGGCGTTCGCTTCCAGTCGTGAACGACTACCCTTTCGCAAGAACTCCGATCATCGGGAAAGGAATTCACCCATCGCCGCAGCGATCTCTGTCGCATGCGTTTCCAGGGCGAAGTGGCCGGTATCGTAAAAGCGGATTTCAGCATCGGGAATGTCCCGCTTGAACGCCTCTGCGCCCGGCGGAAGGAAGAACGGGTCGTGCTTTCCCCATACCGCCAGAAACCGCGGCTTGTGCGTGCGGAAGTACTCCTGAAACGCCGGGTAGAGAGCCACATTGCTCTTGTAGTCGCCGAACAAATCGAGTTGAACTTCGTCGGCGCCCGGGCGGGTCATGTAGAAGTTGTCCAGCGCGGTACCGTCCGGCGAGACTGCAGCCTCATCGGGCACGCCATGGGTGTACTGCCAGCGTGTCGTCTCCGGCGCGAGGAAGCCGCGAAGCGCTTCGCGATTCTTCTCGGACGCGTCTTGCCAATACGCACGGATAGGGTTCCATCCGTCGCTCAAGCCTTCCTCGTACGCGTTACCATTCTGCGAAATGATCGCGGTGATGCGCTCGGGATGCTTGGCCGCAATCCGCAAACCCGTCGGTGCGCCGTAGTCGAACACATACACCGCGAAGCGATCGAATCCGACCACTTCCGTAAAACGATCGATGACGTTGGCGATGTTGTCGAAGTTGTACTTGAACTGCTCGCGAGGCGGCATGTCGGACAGGCCGAACCCGGGGAGATCCGGCGCGATGATATGGAAGCGATCGGCCAGCAACGGGATCAGGTCGCGGAACATGTGGCTGGAACTGGGAAAGCCATGAAGCAACAGCAGCTTGGGTGCGCCCGCAGGCCCTGCTTCACGATAGAAGACGTTGAATCCATCGACATCCGCGGTACGGTACGTGATACCAGTCATGGTGATACTCCTCGTTGAGTCCTACAGTTGCGCCACATGCTCCCGGCGATAAAGCGACGACATAGACATGAACGCCAAACCCTTTGGGTTGAATGCGTCGAGTCCTGCCGCTACAACGAAACTCTCGATCTTTCTCTCGATCTATGAAACACGCACTTCACGCACGGCCTGAAGAATCAGGTCAACCACACAATCCGGTGCAGTGATAATCGGCGTGTGGTCGACCTGATGCACGCTCACCCGCGCCTTCATGCGTTCGGCCATAAAGCGCTGGGTCTCCGCGACAATCATGTGATCTTCCTCCGCCAGCAGATACCAGCTCGGCACGTCCTTCCAAAGCGGGCGTCCGACTGGAACGCTGATACAAGCCGGCGAGATCGGACGCTGAACCGCGGCCAATACCGCCAACTCTTGCGCCGAAGCGTTTTGTGCAAAGGCCAACGCAAACGCTTCCTCGGGCAACCAGATCAAACCGTGGTTATCGGGCGCAAGCTTGGGCGCCGTAGAGTGCGGCTCGTTTCGATAGAACACATCGGCGACCGTTTCGCCCTCCGCCGGGGCAAGCGCGGCGACGTAGACCAACGCCTTGATCTTCGGATCCCGCGAGGCGCCAATGACCGCGCCGGCATACGCATGCCCCACCAGCACAACAGGTCCGTCGATCCGCTCCAGGGTTCGGTCAAGGGAAGCAACGTCATCTTCCAGTGTCGTCAAGGGCACTGGGACAGTAACCGCGTTAATACCATTTGACTGGAGTCCGATTATCACCTTGCTCCAGCTTGATCCGTCGGCCCACGCTCCGGGCACCAACACAACTTTCACATCGCTTTCGGCCATTTTCTCTCTCCTGTGGTCATGGGCAACCTGTCTGGGGCCGGCGTCATCGCAGCAAGCTAACCGTCAGGTGAAGTAACCCTTTCAATGCATTTGAGAAGGTTATTCGAGATTGTGATAACCTGTCAACAGTGATTTAGAAGGTTATTTTTGATCCACCTTGAATTCCATTGAGGTAGCCATGCCGCAGCAACTTCCCGCAATGTTCATAGCCGACTCGCCCGGCCTGGATTTTTTGAATTCGATAGCGACACCCGTCGACGTCCCGATCGACTGGATCGACGATGGCGAGGGCCTGCTGGCCTGGTTCGAGCAGTCGAAACTGATACCCGTGGATGTGCTGCACACGATGCGCGAGCGCGCGATGCCCGGCGAACTGGATCGCCTGGCGGATCAGGCGCGCAGTCTGCGCGAATGGTTCAGGGTGTTCGTCCGTGAGCGCAAGGGCAGGACGCTGGGGGCTGCGGATCTGCGCAAGTTGGAACCTCTGAACCTGCTGCTTGCACGCGATGAAGCGTTTGGGAAAATCGTCGCGCATGAAGAAACTGCGACAGGTGCTCTTACGTTTGAACGCACGCGGCGTTGGAGTTCGCCGGAATCATTGCTTTTGCCGATTGGAGAAATCCTGGCGAAGCTAGTGTGCCAGGAGGACTTTACTTACGTGAAAGCATGCGAAGGTCCAACCTGCACGCTGCTGTTTGCGGATCACACGCGGGGGCACGCGCGGCGCTGGTGCAGCATGGCAGCATGCGGTAACCGGGCGAAGCAAGCGGCGCATCGGAATCGGATCAAGGAGCAAGGTTAATGTTATCCGGATACCTAACTAATTCCGGATTGATCCCTTATGCAAAGAGCGACGGGGCCCAAGAAGGATCGGCATTTAAAGGCACAGTGATTCACTCGTCCCTCGTGCTAACCGATTGCAGCCAATCGACAAACGCCCTCATATGGACCGGCTTGTCCGCATCGAGCGGCACCAGCGCGTAGTAGGTTGAACCCGGCGAAAGCAAAGTGGGAAATGGCTTCTGCAACCGGCCGCTCGCGCAATCAGTCTCAAGTGTAGGAAACGGACCTATGCCGAATCCGAGCCCATCTGCAACAGCCTGCAAGGTCACAAAAAAATGGTCGAAGCGTAAGGTGCGACTCGCCCGGAGCATAGGTCGGCTCGCCGCTTCCACCCACGCCTCCCAGTCGCCCGGACGGGTTTCGCTCGACAGCCAGGTCTCCTGAGCAAGCTGCTCGACGGACGTGATGCCCGAACGGGCGAGCAGCGCCGGACTCGCAATCACGGTGTTCGATTCCCGGAACAGCGGCCACGCCTGAAATTGGCCGCCACTCGGTACGTCCCGTCGTATTGCAACGTCGAAACTTCCCCTGAGCGCGGGCTCCGTCGACATCGCGGTCGAAACGCGCACATCCACGTCCGGGCATATCTCAGCGAACAAAGGCAACCGGGGGATCAGCCAGCGCATCGCGACCGTGGCCGAGGCGCTGACCCGGATGACCTTTACATGCCGGTTCTTGCCATAACGTTCAGCGGCGTCCGCAATGTGGTCGAACGCGGCGCTGATTTCGCTGGCGAGCGCCCGGGCGTGCGGAGACGCCACCATGCTTTGTCCCTCGCGCACGAACAAGGGCTGGCCAAGCCAGTCCTCGAGACTCGCTATCTGCCTGCTGACTGCGCCGTGGGTCAGGTTCAATTCCCGGGCTGCGGCCGAATAACTTCCTGCACGGGCGGCGATTTCGAATATGCGCAACGCATTGAGCGGTGGAAGCTTTTGTCTCATGTGTGATTTTTACGCACAGGTACGGCTAGTTTTTAGCGATTGTGTGAGAAAGATACTCATCATACGCTGGCACCAAGCTCAACGAGAGAGGTGATCCATGACTGAACTTATCAACGTTAATTCCCGATCCTATCGGCTGCCGTCGGCGCCAACGATTGTTGTCTGCGTCGATGGATGCGAACAGGAATACATCAATCAGGCCATCCAGGCCGGGAAGGCTCCGTTCCTCGCAGAACTGGCCACCTTTGGCACGGTGCTGACGGGAGACTGCGTGGTGCCGTCGTTCACCAACCCGAACAATTTGTCGATAGTGACGGGCGCACCGCCATCCGTTCACGGCATCTGCGGAAATTTCTTTTTTGATCAGGAAGCGAAAGAGGAAGTCCTGATGAACGATGCGAAGTACCTTCGCGCGCCCACTATTCTTGCCGAGTTGGCTCGCGCCGGCCGGAGCGTTGCGGTGGTGACGGCAAAGGACAAACTGCGCAGCCTGCTTGGACATCAGCTCAAAGGGATCTGCTTTTCGGCTGAAAAGTCCGACGAGGTGAGCCTCGCGGAACATGGTATTGAAAACGTGGTGGCAAGGGTCGGCATGCCGGTGCCGCCCGTGTATAGCGCGGAGCTTTCGGAATTCGTTTTTGCCGCGGGACTCTCGTTGCTGACGAACGAGCGCCCCGATCTCATGTACCTGTCGACGACCGACTATGTACAGCACAAGTACGCGCCGGGCACGCCGCAAGCCAATGCGTTCTACTCAATGATGGACGGCTATTTCAAACGTTATCACGAGGAAGGCGCGGTATTGGCCATCACGGCCGATCACGGGATGAATGCAAAGACTGACTCCATCGGCCGGCCGAACATCGTATTTTTGCAAGACCTTCTGGACGCCCGATACGGCGCGCAGTTCGCGCGCGTGATCCTGCCGATTACAGACCCCTACGTGGTGCATCACGGCGCGCTTGGATCCTATGCAACAATTTATTTAAGCGATGTAGAACGCCGCCGCGAAGTCACGGAGTTTCTCGCCGGCACTGCGGGTATTGAAGCGGTCTTTACGCGCTCGCAAGCGAGCCAGAAGTTTGAAGTGCCAGAAGATCGGATTGGCGATCTCGTGGTGCTCGGGGAACGTCTGACGGTACTCGGCAGCGCTGCCGAGAAACACGACTTGTCTGGATTGACCGTGCCATTGCGTTCACACGGCGGGATGTCCGAGCAAAAAGTGCCGCTCATTTTCAACCGCAAAGTGATTGACCTCGATGGCGCCCGTCGTCTGCGCAATTTTGACGTTATCGATATCGCGCTCAACCGCCTCGGTCAATAAAGTAACCGGCTAGCGCAGCGAAGACTGCGCGCCGCACGGAGACAGACATGCCCTCAGATACACCCTCAGACTTACCCGATGCTTTGCAATGCCAACCAATATATAAACTCGCCTCTTTTACCCAGTACAAATGGCGTGCGCTCATAGGCGTGACGTTCTGCTATCTCTTCTATTACACCGGACGCCAGACCCTGGGCTTTGCGGTTTCCGGCATCCAGCATGACTACGGTTTGTCAAAATACGAGCTTGGCTGGATCAGCGCGACCATGTTGTGGTGTTATGCGGGTGGCCAGTTCATCAACGGCAATCTCGGCGATAAACTCGGCGGCAAGGCAATGATGATTGCCGGCGCAGTTCTCTCGCTAGCGGCGAACTGGGTCTTCAGCTTCGGTCACACATTCTGGTTTTTCCTGCTTGCATGGGGCGCGAACGGCTACTTTCAATCGATGGGTTTCGCGCCCGGCAGATGCTACTCGGCGCACTGGTCTTGCTGCTGTTTGTATCGGAGCGCCCTGAAGACAAACAACTGCATCCCGTTGAACCCGCGGGCGGCACCCCGCCGCCGGTCGTAGAGGATGATTTGACCAGCGCACGGCGGTATTCACTCGTGCTGCGAAACTGGAAGCTTTACATCACCGGGCTGGCCATTGGTTTTCAGAACGCAGCACGATACGCGTTAGTCGTCTGGGTGCCGGTACATTTTCTTGGCATGGACTGGAAGAACTCTTCAGCGCTAATTGATCCGAAGTGGATCACGGTCGCGTTGCCCATAGGGATGGCGCTTGGCTCACTATCGAATAGCTGGATCTCCGACGTGCTGTTTCAGGGGAGATGCTACGTTGCCATCGTCTGGTACATGGTGCTGGCGTCAACCACGGCGATCTTCATGGTGTTCGTGCCGCACGCAAGCATGCTCGCAATTGCCCTGCTGTTCCTGTGCGGATTTTTTGTCTTCGGCCCGGCGTCATCGTTCTGGGCGCTATGCCCGGATATCTTTGGACGCCGCGTTGCAGGCACGGCAACGGGCGTGCTCAATACCATGTCTTATATATTCGCCGGCATTGTCGAGCCGGTCATCGGCCACATGATTGACTCAACCGGTAATACGTCAATCATCTTTCCAATTGTCGCGGGACTGTGCGCGGCGAGCGCGGTCATGTCGATGCTGATCAGGCGCTGATGCAAGCAGTCGCGTGACGCCCCGCTCAAACGGGCCCTCATCAAAGCTCAATTGCGCCTGTTCAATGCTATCCCCATACTTTCCCGCCCACGATATAAGGGCCACGAATGGGTCCTGAAGCGTCCGCCCTAGCGGGGTGATCGAGTACTCAACCGCCACCGGCGGTCAACACGCTGAGCCCCGGTCCTATCGACACACCGATGTTCGACAACGTAAGCAACAAAATGCGGCTTTCGCTAACCAGTCGGATCCCATTGAACCGCTCAGGGCTGCCCGACGAGGTGGCGACTGCAGCGTTATTCCTCGCGTCCGCTGACAGCAGTTACATTGCGGGGGCAGAGTTGTGTATCGATGGCGGCATGACACAGGTCTGAAGAAAAGGCTTGCCTGAATCGAAATACCGCCACGCTTGTTACTCCCCACGTTCGTTTCCCGGTGCCAAACTATCTCCCAGTAGCGAATGGATCCGCGCTTGCAACACAGAGGCGCGGGAACCGGTCCGAACAAGGAGATTGCAAAGCCATGACATCGCCATCCGAGAACAAACGCAAAGACGGACAGCCTGTGATGAACACGCCACCGGTCGTGTCCGTCCAAGAGTGGGACGCGGCCCGCGAGCAGTTACTCGTCAAGGAAAAGGCCCACAGCCGCGCCCGTGACGCACTAGCCGCCGAGCGTCGGCGCATGCCGTGGATGGCCGTGGAGACTTCATACGCCTTCAAGGGGCCTGCAGGCAAGGTCAGCTTGCTCGACCTGTTCGACGGCCGGCGTCAGTTGATCGTCTACCGCGCCTTCTTCGAGCCAGGCGTATTCGGTTGGCCCGAGCACGCCTGCCGCGGTTGCTCCATGGTGGCGGATCAGGTCGCCCATGTCGCCCACCTGAACGCCCGCGACACCACCCTCGCCTTCGTCTCACGCGCGCCTCAGGCGGACATCGCGCGGCTGAAGACGCGGATGGGTTGGGAGATCCCGTGGTTCACGTTGACGGACAGTTTCGATACCGACTTCGGCGTAAATGAGTGGCACGGCACGAACGTGTTTTATCGTGATGGCGACCGCGTATTCCGCACCTACTTTCTCAACAACCGCGGCGACGAGCAGATGGGCGGCACCTGGAACTACCTCGACATCACGCCGCTGGGCCGGCAGGAAGCTTGGGAGGACGCCCCCGAGGGATACCCTCAGACAGCAACCTATAAGTGGTGGAACTGGCACGACAGCTACGTCGCAGACGCGGTGCCCGACAAGAAGTGGGTTGAAGTATCAGATGCCGGAGAGGCCGCGTTCCGGAACCAGGACGCGAGCCCGAAGCCGTGATCCGGGGTTGTTCCGTTAGATGCTAAGGATAACGACGTTTAATGTAAGCGGCTAAGGTCGGTCGTAGAGCGAAGGTCCACGACTGGCGCACCCTCGCCTCGTGCTACCGCTTCGGGGCCAGCGTAAGCGTTCCACTTATCGGCGGACGCTTACGGTCCGCTTCCCTCACACAGAACCGACATGATCCCGCACGGCGCCGCTCTGTCCTTGCTGCTCGCCGAACTGCAGGGCAGCCAACTGCGCATAAAGCGGCGAGCTCAGAAGAAGCTCGGCGTGACGGCCTTGCGCCACAATGCGGCCGTGTTCCATCACCACAATGCGGTCGGCTTGCTGCACCGTAGCCAGCCGGTGCGCGATGACCAGCGTGGTGCGGTTCTGCGCGGCGTTATCGAGCGCCTTTTGCACCAGCCGTTCGCTTGCCGCATCGAGCGCGCTGGTGGCCTCGTCCAGCAGCAGGATGGGCGGATTCTTCAAAATCGCCCGGGCGATCGCAATGCGCTGGCGCTGTCCGCCGGAGAGGCGCACACCGCGCTCGCCCAGGAACGTGTCGTAGCCTTGCGGCAACTCGTCGATAAAACCAGCCGCAGCCGCCATCTCAGCAGCGCGCTGCACTTGCTCGAGTGTGGCCTCGGGCGCGCCGTAGCGAATGTTGTCCAGCACGCTGCCCGAAAAGATCACCGATTCCTGCAGCACGACCCCAATTTCCCTGCGCAACTCAACCAGCGGCACTTGCCGCGTGGCCACGCCGTTGATCAGAATGGCGCCGGCTTGCGGATCATAAAACCGCAGCAGCAGTTGAAACAGCGTGGTCTTGCCTGCCCCGGACGGTCCGACCAACGCGACATGTTCACCCGCGCGGACATCGAGTGAAAGACTTGAAAGCGCGGCGACGCCGGGGCGGGACGGATACGAGAAGCTGACGTTGTCAAAGCGGATGCCCTCGCCGCGAGTGGGCAACGGCACCGTCGTCTCGGCTTCCACCACGGGTGAGCGCGCCGAGAGCAGTTGCAGCAGCCGCTCAGTGGCGCCCGCGGCCCGTTGCAGGTCGCCCCATACCTCGGCAACGGCCCCGACCGCACCCGCCGTGAACACTGCGTAGAGGATGAACTGGGACAACTGCCCCGCCGTCATGCGCCCGGCGAGCACCGCCTGCGCCCCAAGCCACAGCACGAACACAATCGCCGTGAACACCAGCACGATCACGACCGCGGTCAACAAGGCGCGCGCCCGAATTCGCGTGAGCGCGGTTTCAAAAGCCAACTCCACCGCCCCGCCAAACCGCCGCGCTTCGAACGGCTCCTGCGTGTACGACTGCACCGTCGGCATCGCATTGAGCACCTCACCCGCGACCGCGCTGGCATTCGCTATCTTTTCCTGACTCGCGCGCGAAAGCCGCCGTACGCGCCGGCCGAATATAACGATCGGTGCGACCACTACAACCAGCGTGCCGATAATGTAAGCCGACAGCACCGGACTGGTCACCGCCAGCATCGTCACGCCGCCGGTAAGCAGGAAGAAATTGCGCAATCCCAACGACAGGCTGGTGCCCACTACCGCCTGGATCAACGTGGTGTCGGCAGTGAGCCGCGACAGCACCTCGCCAGTCTGCGTCGTCTCGAAGAACTGCGGACTCATCTCCAGCACGTGGTCGTAGACCGCACGCCGCAGGTCAGCCGTCACCCGCTCGCCCAGCCAGGACACAAGGTAGAAACGCGCCGCCGTGGCGCCGGCCAGTATCAGCGAGACAAAGAAGAGTGCGAGGAAATATCGATCGATGTGCGCCCGGTCGCCACTGGCGAAACCGCGGTCGATCAGGTATTTGAATGCCACCGGCAACGCCAGCGTGGCACCCGCCGACGTCACCAGCGCGAGGAAAGCGAGCGCCCATCGCCCGGCGTAAGGCCGCAGGAACGGAAACAGCGCGAATAGAGGACCTATGGCCCGCGAAGGCGGAGACTGTGAAGGCGGTAAGGACGGGACAGCATCTGGCATGGTGATTCCAAGTGGATCGAAGGGCTCCTCGATTGTGCCAGTGCCGCAAGTTCGAAGACGGAATAGTCAAAGCCAGACGCTGATTGTTCGAGCGTGTATTCCGCGGCGTCAGTTCCATGAGACTATCTGCCGCGTGGTTGCCGCGACAGCTCATCTGGTTCAAGATCGAGTCGACTTATCCGGAACGAGCCATTCTCATGACAGACAATCCCGATCCCGACAAACTCAAGGGCCCCGGTGGCCTGACGCTACGCGAGATCCATGAACAGGTTCAGAAGAGCCTCGAACGCGATCGCAAAGAGCAGGCAACGCGCAACGCCGTCGCGCCGCCGAAAGGCAGATGGCAACGTTGGGTGCGCTACGTGTGGGGCCGCAGCGGCCGGCGCTAGCGATCGTTTAATCACAGATGCAGTGGCCGCAAAATTTCGAGCCCGACGATGGGACCACAACAGGTCCGCGCCGGGCTCAACTACCAAACTACCAATCTACCGATCTATCAATCGCTCATCCAGATCAGCGCATTCCGCCACTCGCAACAATGTGTTCGCCCGTCAACCAGCGCGAGTCGTCCGACGCCAGAAACACGGCGATCGACGCGATATCGTCCGGCTGGCCCAATCGTCCGAGCGGGGTCTGGGTGAGCGCCCATGCGTCGAGGTCGGACCCGATTATCCCTGCGCTATGGGTACCTTCGGTCACCACTACGCCGGGATTGATCGAGTTCACGCGAATTTTACGCGGCCCGAGTTCGCGCGCCAGCACGCCGGTAATCGCATCGACCGCGCCCTTCGTACCGCTGTAGACAGCACTTGCCGGCGGCGTAATGCGGCTGACGACCGAACTGACATTGATGATGCTGCCGCCTTCGCCCAGATGACCCGCGGCCGCTTGCGTAGTAAGCAGCACGCCTAGGACGTTGGTGTTGAACTGCTTGTGGAAGTGCTCTTCAGTGATCTCTTCGATCGTCGAGAATTCGTAGATCCCTGAATTGTTGACCAGGATGTCGAGGCGACCAAAGTTTTCGATGGCCGCGTTGATAATGCCCTTCGCGTCCGCTGCCTTCGACACATCGCCGCCGACCGCAACTGCCCGGCCGTCGGCCGCCGTAATTGCTGCTACAACAGCATCGGCACCCGCTTTGCTGCTTGCATAGTTGACGACTACCGAAGCGCCTTCTGCTGCGAGTGCCTTGGCAATAGCAGCGCCAATACCCTTGGATGCGCCTGTAACAACGGCTACCTTACCTGTGAGCTTGCTCATGATCGTTTCCTTGAAGAGATTGGCTACCGGAATCGACTGGTTGTTTTTGCGACCAATCGATTTGCGTTGGAAGGAATGTAGAGATCTCTTCGGCCGCGATAAAGCGGCGCAAAACGAATTGACTGGATGGATTTGACGAACAATTGAAGCTCAGGATATTTTGACCGAGAGTTCCGTCCCGCCTTTGATGGGCAATTTGACAGACAGAAAGCCGTTTGAAGGATCTCGAATGAATTCCATATAGTCCGGCTCGCCGTTATCGTTCATCAAAAATCCGCCGATCCGAATCTGCGGCGCCACGATTTCGATAACCTGCCGGGCGAGCGATGGTCCCGACCCTAGCGGCCAACCATCGATGAGCGCGAAGTCAACCGGACCGCCAAGATCCTTCAGCGTCTGCCGTCCGTCGCCCTCGCGAATGTCCACATAGCGGCTCAATCCCGCTTCGTCGATATTGCGTCTTGCGGTCAGCACCTTCGAAGGAACCAGTTCGGAACCGATCACCGTTCCCCCGCCGTTATCACGCATTGCTGCAGCGAAATAGAGCGTCGACAATCCGACCGAAGTCGCGAACTCCACCACTCTCGTTGCACGCATAGCGCGGCAAAGCAGGTAGATCAGATCGCCTTGGGCAGGGAATATCGAAAAGCCGTAGTCGGCATAATCAGCGGGATCACAGCTCGGATTGGCACGCGGACCGCCATCTTCCGGATAGCGCTGCGACGCCCATACCCGGTCGATTACAGCATTGACCTGTGGATCCTGAAGAGGACTTTCGCCCTTGGGCGTTCTGGCTTCACGAAGAAATTTTTCTATCGCTTCTACGTTCGATTCGGCGTTCATCAGTCAGGCCTCTGGTGAAAAACTAAAGGAATGTCATGTCCGGAAGTTGGGACCGTTGTGCAGGTCCCTGGGAATGAAGACGTTTCGAGCGCAAGAATATTGTGCGAACGACGAGGATTAATTGACTGGCAGCTCGCACCGCCTACGCTGTAATTGAAGGCTTACATGCGCCCAAAATTCGGCGCACACTGACATTACTGTCCGCTAGCAGACTTCCGTTAGGTACCTTGAATAGTCTGGACGCCCGTCGCGCTCAGTAAGAGCGTCGGGGCCGAAGCGTTCTTTGCGTCAGCCGTTCCGCAATACCTTCATACCGTTCGCGCTTTTGTTTGCTTATGTCTTAGCGTATGGGCTCTTTGCGTCCTGCTCACACTGTTGCTTACAAAGCAGATTCAACACAGGTCAATCTGGCTGTCGGGAGAACACAAAAATGAACCCTGCTCTGCTAGCGAAACGCGAATTAATACGTCCTGCAATGGCGCTCCTTTCCTGCTGCATAGCGATGTGGTCCGCGATGACGTACGCGCAAACCATCCAGCCCGGCGCGCTCTATCCGGTCGGGATGAAACAGCTGGAATACGTCGACACGGCGCAGGGCAACCGCCATCTGGCGCTCACGCTGTTCTATCCAGCTTTACTTAGCAATGCCGACAAGCCCATGCACATGGTTTTCTTCACTAACCTGCACCTCTACAAGAACGCCCAGGTGGTGTCCGACAATGTAAAGCGTCCACTCATCATGTTCTCGCACGGGCATGGCAGCAACGGACTTTACTATGCATGGTTTGCGGAATATATGGCATCGCACGGATATATCGTCGCTACGCTTTATCACTATCGGGCCAACACGTACGACGCAACAATCATGTACACGAGGAGCAAGCTTTGGCAGCGCCCTGTCGACATCAGCAAGGACATCACGTTCCTCTTGAACGATAAAGCCTGGGGACCGCATATCGATCCAAACCGGATTGGTGTTGCCGGCCATTCACAGGGCGGCTTCACCTCGCTCTGGATTGGCGGCGCAATGGTGAACGCGGACAAGTACCTCGCCTACCAGCGCGCCTGGAAAAATAACGAGCTTGTGCCCGCGTCACTGCGCAAGGACTTGCCGCTCGACGCCGGGCCGGCGCTCAAGGTGGCCGACAGCCGCGTCAAGGCAGTGTTCGCGATGGCGCCGGGCGACTTGCCGGGTTTCGGAATGGACGAGCAAGGGGTTGCTCAACTGAAGGTGCCCGCCTATATCATCGTGGGCGCGAGGGACACGCAGGCGCCGCCTAAAGATAATGCCGAATTCGCGGCGAAGTACGCTCCCCACGCACAGCTTGATGTGATGCCGGGCCTTGTCGACCATGAAATCTTCGCTAACGAATGCGATCAGGATGGAAGGGATACGTGGCCGGAAGCATGTATCGATGCGCCCGGCGTAGACCGCACCAGCTTGCACGCGTACATCGGGAATGCTGCGCTGAAGTTCTTCGATACCAACCTCAAGGTTCAGCGAAACTCGCTAAACTAGTTGACCGACAACAATGAGCGACGGCCTGCCGCCTTCGGTAACTCATCGCGCTAGAGCTGAGCCTCAATAGCGGCCTTGTCAATGACCGACCATACTCGTTCGATCTTTCCTTCGCGAAATTGATAAAACACATTTTCTGTGAAGGAAACTTTCTTTCCGTTCACCGGCAGGCCAAGAAAATTTCCCTTCGGGCTACAGATGAATTCCAATCGGCTGGCGACATGAGACGAATCGGCAATCAGCAGATGAATGTTGAATTGCAGGTCGGGAATATCGCTAAAGTCTTTTTCCAGCATCTCGCGATAACCTGACAAGCCTAACTGCCGGTCGTTGTGGTACACGTCGCCGTGAACAAACTGTCCCAACTGGGGCCAGTCCTGCGCGTTCAGGCACGCAATGTAGCCTCGATAGACGGTGGAAAGGTCGTTTTCATTCATGGCAATAACCCTATCTTTTTAAAAGACTCTTGCCCCAAAATAGCATGAGTTGAAATCCACCACCTACCGCTATGAACTCGCCACCTTCCGGAACCGAACCGCTAATCGAAGGCTTAAGTGCCATCACGTTCTCCACGCGCGATATGCGGCGCGCCGTGCACTTCTATCAGGCGTTGGGGTTCCCGCTATTGCACGGCGGCGAGAACGAACCGTTTACTTCATTCGCCGCGGGCGGGTCGTTTCTCAACCTGACCGTAGAGACGCATGGTCCGATCAACTGGTGGGGCCGGGTGATCATCTATGTGTCGGAAGTCGATGCGATGTATCACAAGGCGCTCGCAGCCGGATTTAAACCTGCGTTCACACCGCGCGACGCACCTTGGAATGAACGCTATTTCCATATCGTGGACCCGGACGGACACGAACTCAGTTTCGCCCGGCCATTGAGTTGAACGTGAGTTGGCCGCGTGATGGTGGTGCGGCGCCGGCGTCACCAATCCGGTATGCGAAATGGACGTACGTCCCGGCGGCCTTTGGCACCACGTGATGCGCGTTCCTGACGGACATGAACTCCACATGAATTTCGTCTTTATCGACGTCGACAAGCCGAATAGACTGGCATGGAGAAATGCCGGGAACGGCGAACAAAGCGATGGGCCGCCGTCCGCGATCATTACCGTCACCTGTTACGAACCGAATTCCGCGACATCTGGCGACATAGTTTACGCATGGTTTTTAACCGGACCGCACATTACATTAGCTTCACCCGACGCGACAACGGCCTTCTCCCGCAAAGATGCGTCCAATCTCAACCGGTTATCTGTCCATCATGGTTACCACTGGAAAAATCGCTCTTTGCGCGACGTTGTTCGTCATCGCCGTCTCGCTGATCGAGGCATGCATACTCACCCGCAAACAGCGCAATAGCGCGATGCCTTTCGACTGGCATGAAGTATGGATTTCACTGGCCGATGTGGCGGGTCGCAAACTGCTCGCACTGCTACCGCTTTCGCTCGCGACGCCGATTTTCGCGCTTGCCTGGGATCATCGGATTTTCACCGTCACGATCAATAGCGCGCTGATGGTGTTCCTGCTCTTTATCGGCCAGGAGTTTTGCTACTACTGGTACCACCGCGCGTCGCACTGCATTCGATTTTTCTGGGCGACGCATGCCGTTCACCACTCGCCGAATCAACTGACGCTTTCGTCCGCATACCGGCTTGGGCTGACCGGAAAGCTGACCGGTTCAGCGATGTTTTTCGCACCGCTTGTATGGCTTGGCGTGCGTCCGGAAATCGTGCTGGCGACGCTAAGTTTTAATCTGCTTTATCAATTCTGGCTGCATAACACGTGGACCCCGAAACTCGGCTGGCTCGAATATGTGTTCAATACGCCATCTGCACATCGCGTGCACCATGCATCGAATACCGACTATCTCGATGCGAACTTCGGCGGCGTGCTCGTCATATTCGACCGCTTGTTCGGCACGTATGTCGAAGAACGCGCTGATGAACCGTGCCGTTACGGTCTCACGACACCCACGCGCTCTCGCAATCCGTTGGTCGTCGAGTTCGAACACTGGGTCAGCCTTGCCCGAGATGTCGTGACGGCGGGCAGCGTGCGGACTGCGATTCGTTATGTGATGCTGCCGCCGGGCTGGCGCGCTGACGGTGCAGGCGAAACAACCGAAGCGCTGCGTCAAAAAAACCTCGCCGCACGCCGCGCGGTTCCAGCCAGCACGCAGGGACGGTGACGGGTTTTCCAAAAAAGGCAAGCCACGCAGTCAGCGCTTTTCTTAATGCATAAGGGCTGGTAATCCAGCCCTTATGGAAGTCTCACATTTCTACTCGTATCCATGTCTTCGCTCATCGACGATGGATAGGAATTCTTAGGTCACTTCTTCTATGCCTGCGATTCAAAGAATGCGGCCTGTGGGCTCGACTCCAACACGCGACGAACCTCTCTTGGTTATTCAAGAATACAGAGCAGTCGGCGCAGCGCAACCGGTCGGAGCTAGCGCTGCGCCATTTGAACCACGTACCTGCAACTGCAACAACGTGGTGTCAAACCCCACCACACCATGTTAAACAGGCGTCTGGTCGCTTAGGATGCTTGCGTCTAACGTTGCGGCGTCTAACGAAATGACAGGCACCGCGGTAGACCGGCCCACAAATCGTTTAGAAAGAAAATTGCGTACCGGCTCTTCAACGAATTTCGTCAAGATGATCGCGCTCACAATCGTAATGGCGCTTGCTACCAACATCGGCGCCGGCGCGGACGCGTTCGGTGTTCCCGTGACCATATATACCGCCTGTCCTATGGGGTAATGAAGCAGGTAAACAGGATACGAGAGCCATCCAAGGAATCGGGCTATTTGTATTTCAACCGGGGACGTGCACTGAACCGTCGACCCGAACAATACCAACCACGGCGCGACGCAGAAAATAATAAGCATCGGATACAAGCCGCGCAGCGACATGGGGAATAAGAACAAAACCAGTACCAACGCGTACAGCACGTAGATGTTTGCAAACACCCGAGGCACCATTGCCCTCACCGGTTTGGCGCTCGCACTTTTAACGTTGTACAAAAACACGCCTGCCATAAACCCGAACGCGATCCGGAAAAACCCGCCGTCAAGCCTGCTGCTGGACCAGCCTTGCTCGAAATCAGCAAACCCGTGACCATGCGTTTCAACGACCGTCAGTGCGCTGAATACGACGAACATGACGGCGCTGAAGACGATTATTTTGAATATCGACCGAGTACTCAGGCGCACAACAAACGCGAACGCGAGACTTGCGAGCACCTCGAAGAACAGCGACCACGCCGGTGGGTTACTGGGAAAAATGGCGGCTATGGTGAGTTGCGCCGGCGGTACCGACTGAATGCTGGTCATGCTGGCCGCGCCGAAATCGCCGAGATAGGGAGCGAGAAAAAAATTATCGAGCGTCGCGGCGGCAACATTTCGGACCGAATAGTTCGATAAACCTACCGCTCCCGCCTCGATAAAAACCGGCAGCGCGATCAGCAAGGAAATCAGCAACATTGGGTACAGGCGGATCAGGCGCCTGCTCACATATTCAGTACTTGTCATGCCGTTCAAGAGGCGCACACCGTAAGAATGTGCGATGACGAAACCGCTCAACATGAAGAACAGATCGACCGCTTCATAAGCGTTTTTGAAGACCGTTTCCTGGCTGAAGTGGGAGATCATTACTGCGATAGCGGCAACGCCTCTCAGCCCGTCGAGCGCGTCAAATCTATTATGTGTCGCGGACATTCGTTGGCCTTTTTATTTTTTGAAGACGAATAAACAATCCTGATTTTTTTCGTTTTTACCGCCATTTACATCCCTCAATCTAGCATTGGTAAAAACGACCTGATGTGCGCTGCGGCACGCATCTTACGAACCAAAATTGGATTTGGACCATTCTCTAAAACGCGGCCGGCCAACATTCGCGTGAGCAGTCGGCTGTGAGCGACGCGTTCGAGTGCGACAGGTGCGTCGCTATTGCGTGCCGGCTCGGTGTATCACGAACGTTTCGGTGCGAGAGCCGTAGTGCTTCGTGACTTCGGCATCGGTCATCAGTCTGGACGACTTCAGGATTGGACCCGTCACTGCATAGAGTCGATCGGGATCGGGACCGTACATATACAAATAGCCATCATTGCCGTCTATATGAAACTCAGTCTCGCCAAGCTCGCCAGCGCCCGCACGCTTTATCGCACGTTCTAGCCGATGCTCCAGCGCGCTTATTTTCTGCCGGTCCTTGGGGTAGTAATCGAAATGAACCATCATTACCGGCCCCGGCGGTCTTTGTGACTGCTCCGAAGCCGTTACATTGCCAACGAACAATGCAGCACACAAAAACGTAATGAATGTTCTTCTCACCATGGGCACGATATCGCTGACGAAATGACCTTTAATTGAAAATCATCTAGCGGACCTCCTGCCGCCGCCCTGACGGGCGTGTTAGCGGCGGTGCAAAACCGCCATTAAACGGCGGCGAGAATGCGCTTTTATGGGTGCGACCTCGGTCGCACCCAATACAAGTTTTCTGTCCCTTCGCGGCGTCAAGGATTCGCTGCGCCAAGCTGCGCTTGCCCTTGACCCCGCTACGAGACATTTTGCTCAAGCGTTGCTCAAATTCGTTCCCGGAAAACACACGCCGCCGTTTAGTGGCGGATTTCGACCACCGTTCACAGGGCGACGGGGTTAAAGTGAGTTTGCCAAACCGCTTTAACCGGAAGGAGGCAATCATGAACTATAGCGGCATTGACCTGCATTCGAACAACAGCGTGGTGAGCGTGATCGACGAA
>NZ_JBLKRU010000058.1:0-46834 GCF_047608185.1 Caballeronia eucalypticola | reverse complement strand
CCATCAATTCCTAAAGAACTGATCGATGAGTTCGTCAAGGGTCCAATGAGTGCCGAGGCGATCCAGTCGGCGTCGATGGCCTTCAAGAAGGCGTTAATCGAACGGGCGCTGGGCGCTGAACTGGGCCATCACCTTGGATATCCGGTGGGCGCTGAACGGCCTGAGGAGCTCACCAATCACCGTAACGGCAAGAGCGCCAAGACGGTACTGACCGACGACGGTCCGCTGCGTCTAGAGATCCCGCGGGATCGCGACGGCAGCTTTGCACCCATCCTCATTCCCAAGCACGAGCGCCGCTTTACCGGCTTTGACGACAAGATCATCGCCATGTACGCCCGAGGCATGACGGTGCGCGAAATCCAGGGCTTTCTGATTGACCAGTACGGCACCGACGTATCGCCGGAGTTCATCAGCTCGGTCACCGATGCCGTCATGGACGAGATCGCCGTCTGGCAGTCCCGACCGCTCGAGCCGATGTATCCCGTCGTGTTCTTCGATGCCCTGCGCGTAAAAATCCGAGACGAAGGCGTGGTGCGCAACAAGGCCATCTACCTGGCTTTGGGCATGCTGCCGGATGGCACACGCGACATACTGGGGCTGTGGATCGAGAACACGGAAGGTGCCAAGTTCTGGATGAAGGTGTTTGCCGACCTGCAGACGCGAGGCGTACAGGACATCCTGATCGCAGTCACCGATGGCTTGAAAGGCATGCCCGAGGCACTCGCCGCAGTGTTTCCGGCCACTACGCTGCAGACGTGCATCGTGCATTTAATTCGCAACAGTCTGGACTTTGCGAGCTGGAAGGACCGGCGAGAGCTAGCATCAGCGCTCAAGCCAATTTATTCGGCGGCAAGCGCCGACGCGGCACAGGCTGAACTTAATGCGTTCGAACAAGGCGCCTGGGGTCAGAAATTTCCAACCGTCGTGGCGGCATGGCGACGCGCCTGGGACCGGGTGATTCCGTTCTTCGCGTTTCCGCCAGCAGTGCGCAAGGTGATTTACACGACTAACGCCATTGAGAGTATTAACGCGCGGTTACGCAAGATTGTGAAGACTCGCGGTCACTTCCCCAGCGACGAAGCCGCGACCAAGCTGATCTGGCTGGCTCTGCAAAACATCACCGCAAACTGGGGCCACGCGGCTCATGACTGGAAAGCGGCGATGAATCAATTTGCCATTCTCTATGAAGATCGATTCACCCGGCCGAGCTCATAAGGTTTGAGTCTGGTCCGCTGCGAAGCGGGCCTTTAACGCCTTGCACACAAAAATACTGACAGTTCCCGACATGCCGTAGCTTCTTCAAATAGTGAAAACCGAATCGTGATCATCGCTGCTTTCCACCATATTGTCGCGAAAATGGCGCATTGATGGGGCGCGGGCGGGGTCGCCCACAAGCGCTGGTTGATCAGGCATGAATAGAGTTACGCCAAAGAAGGGAGCAGCCGTTGAGTTTTGCGAAGGAACACAGACAATCAATCTGACTTCGACCGGCAAAGTATGTTCGACCTTAGTGGCTTACGGCCACGTCGTCATCACGCCATTTTGAGCGACAATGACGAATCTCGAAAAGTCTCGATCAGCAATGCGGATGTTGGCCTGCCCAACGTTTTCGTAAATGAGGTTCGTTGCAAGGGATAGCCGATCAGTAAGAGTACGGAATATAGGCAATTGTAGTAGACGGCGTCCCGGTGGCCACAATCTCCCAGCAACTGTTCTCGCACCTACCTCGGACCGTTCACCGCTCCCCCAAAAAACCTTGGGGACCATCGTGTAAGACGTGCGCGGACTGTCGCCATGCCCGTCGATATCGGTGAACCTCATCCCAATGCTCTCGGCCACCTTCATCGAAGCAACGTTACCCGGACGAATATCCGCGACAATTCTTTGCAATTCGAGCGAGCGAAACGCGTGCTCAACAATCACCCGCGCAGCCTCCACCGCATACCCATAACCGCAAGCATCGCGACAAAGTCGCCACCCAATCTCAATCTCCGGGCCAATCGCATCGCGGGGAATTAAAAGCACCCATCCTAAGAACCGCATCGGAGAGTCTTTGCGGAAAATAGACCAATACCCCAACCCATCACCGAACGATGTCCGAAGACGATGCTTCAAAAACCGCTCATGCGCTTCAGCATCGTGCCAAGGCCCATCGATAAACTGAGTGACCAGCGGATCAAGATCCATCGCCAGACATGCTTCGTAGTCCGTCATGATACGAGGGCGGATTAGCAGACGATCAGTCTCAAACGTGGGCAGAGCGTCGCTCATCGGAACTGGAGTTGAAATTAAAATCGGAACCAAAGAGGAGGGCGATACATCAAGCTAACCCCCGACAGGCCCTACAAAAATCGCAGGACCCACCGAGATTAAAAACAGCAAAAAACAGTCAACCCAAACAACTCATCAAGTTGCCCGAGCAGTATCAAACAATCAACCAACCATTCAAACAACCCAACCCCTACCCCCCACCCACCAGCGACTTCCCTTGCGAAAGAATCTTGTCACAAACCTGCTTTGTAACCTGCTGCTTCAACCCACCGCCGCTCAGATCCACCGACTTCCCATCGCCACTTTTCAACAGCCCCGCAGCCCCGGCGGTATACCCACTATCCGACGACGCAGCCGACGTCCCGCCCAGCTTGCTCATCAACGAGTCCTTGACCGACGACGCCCCGTTCCCACTGAGATAGTTGTTCTTGATACAGAACTGCAGCACACCGGCCACATTGCTCGTACTACCCGATGTCAGCGATGACCCGGTCAACCCGCCAGTCATACCGCTCATGCTCCCCAGGCTGCTGAGCCCCGTAGACGATGAACCATCGGAGCTTCCGCCTCCCTTCAGCAAATTGCCGAGCTGCGCGTGAGCGGCTGAAAAGGGTAACAACATTGCAATTGCGATGCCTGCAACAGTGCGGCGATACATACGGACTTTCATACTCGGACTCCTTGAGTGACAAATACCAGCCTCTAATATAGTGCGTTTCGCGCAAGACATTGAACAAGAACATCCCCGACTTGCGATAAACCAATTTAAATGGAGTGCTGATAATAAAAAATGACAAAAATATCAGTGAAAGTCGCGGCTAACACTCGTCAATCCACCCAGCAGATGCGACATATCCACCAACCGTTGTGCAACAAGATGTCGAACCTCGCCCTCGCATTGCCACGTACCATACACGGCCAGCAACGTCGAACCGAGCGCCTCGCGCCGCTGCTTCTCGAGCAGACTAGGCCACACAATAACGTTCACATTACCGGTCTCATCTTCAATCGTAACGAACATCACGCCCTTCGCGGTTCCAGGCCGTTGACGCACCGTCACGAGTCCGCACCCGCGTGCTAATTGCCCATTCCTGTAATCACGCAACGTAGCCGCCGACATCAACCGAAGCTCAAGCAACGCCGGCCGCAATAGTTCAAGCGGATGACGCCCGAGAGACAGACCCGTAGCCTTGTAGTCGCTGACAATATCGTCGGCTTCCGAAGGCGCGCCGAGCAGCGGCGTGACATCTTCCACGCGTGCATCGTTGAGCAGGTCCTTGTCGGGCACCGCGGCCACGGACTGCCATAACGCTTCCCGTCGATTACCAGCAAGTGAAGTCAACGCGTTGGCCGCAGCCAGCGCCTGCAAGTCATGCCGGTCAAGTTGCGCCCGTTGCGCGAGGTCCCCCACGCTCTCGAACTGACGCACACAACGCGCCGTTTCAATCCGCTCAGCCGCACCATCACGCATCCCGCGAAGCAGCGATAACCCCAGCCGCACTGCAGGCCTGCTGTCATCGCCACGGCATTCATCTGGATACTCAAGCACCGAATCCCAACCGCTCACTGTCACGTCGGCGGAAAACACAACTACGCCATGCCGCTTGGCGTCCTGCACGAGTTGCGAAGGGGAGTAGAAACCCATCGGTTGCGAGTTCAGCATGGCGGCGAGAAATGCTGCTGGTTCGTGTCGCTTCAACCAACTGCTGACATACACAAGCAACGCAAAACTCGCCGCATGGCTTTCAGGAAAACCATATTCACCAAAGCCCTTGATCTGCTCAAAAATAGCTTCTGCGAATTCCTTTTTATAACCGCGCTCGACCATGCCGTTCACAATCCGGTCATAATATTTTTCCAGACCTCCTTTGCGTTTCCATGCTGCCATTGCCCGCCGCAATGCATCGGCTTCACCGGCCGTGAACCCCGCTGCGATCATCGCGATCTGCATGACCTGTTCCTGAAATATCGGCACACCCAAGGTTCTTTCGAGCGCGACCTTTAACCCCTCGCTAGGATAATTAACTTCCTCCAACCCCTGACGCCGCCGCAAATACGGATGCACGGCACCACCCTGAATTGGACCGGGCCGTACGATCGCCACCTCGATCACCAGATCGTAAAACTCCTGCGGCCGCAGTCGCGGCAACATCGACATTTGCGCACGCGACTCAATCTGAAACACGCCAATAGTGTCCGCCTGCGAGATCATGTCGTAAGTCGGTTTATCGTCGGGCGGAATGTCCTGCATCTCGAAGCGCTCGCCGCGTTTCTCCGAGACAATATCGAGCGTGCGTCGAATGGCCGAGAGCATGCCGAGCGCGAGTACATCGACTTTTAAAAGCCCCAGCGCTTCCAGATCGTCCTTGTCCCACTGAATCACGCTGCGATCCACCATAGCCGCGTTTTCGATGGGAACCAGTCGCGTCAGTTTCTCCCGGCTGATCACAAAACCGCCTGAATGCTGCGATAAATGCCGTGGGAAATTCAGTAACTGCGCGGCCAGCGAAGCCCACGATTGAATCAACGTATTCTCCGGATCAAGCCCGGATTCTGTGAAGCGTTGCAGCAGGTCATGACTGGTATCGAACCACTGATGCGACTTCGCGACGCGATCCACAATCTGCGGATCAACGCCTAGCGCCTTACCCGTTTCACGCAATGCGCCGCGCGGCCGATACGTGGACACCGCCGCCGCAATCGCCGTCCGATCACGCCCATATTTACGATAGATGTACTGGATGACTTCCTCACGCCGCTGATGCTCGAAGTCGACATCAATATCCGGCGGTTCACCGCGTTCTTTACTGATAAACCGCTCGAACAACATATTGCTGCGGGCCGGGTCCACTTCAGTCACACCGAGGCAATAACACACAGCGGAATTCGCTGCGGAACCACGCCCTTGGCAAAGGATATTTTCAGCGCGCGCAAAGCGGACGAGGTCATAGACGGTGAGAAAATACGCCTCGTATTTCATATGCTCGATCAACTCGAGTTCATGTTCTATCTGCGCTTGAACCTTGTGTGGAACGCCGAGCGGAAAACGCCGATTCGCGCCAATATAGGTTTCCTGCCGCAAATACGCGGCGTGGGTATAACCGGCCGGCACAATCTCGTCGGGATAGTCGTAACGCAAATCATCGAGTGAAAACGTGCAGTGCTTGAGCACGTTGAGCGTTTCGCCAAGCGTGTATTCCGGATAGAGATTCGCGAGCCGCAACCTGGAGCGCAAATGCTGTTCGGCGTTCGGCGCGAGATCGTAACCACATTCGGACACCGGCTTGCCAATGCGAATGGCCGTCATGGTGTCCTGCAACGGTTTGCGCGAACGCACGTGCATGACCACGTTGCCGGTTGCCACCACGGGCACCTTATGAAACGCAGCCACGTGCTCGACAATCCCCCGGTGGATGTCATCGAGTGCGCGCTGATGCAGCGTCAATCCAACCCACGCGCGTTGAGGAAACGTCGTGTCGAGCCATTCTATCTGGGCATCGAGCGCGGCCTGCTTCGCGGGGAAATCGGGCACCAGGATCGCGAGGCAATCGGGCATGCCGCGCAGATGCGCGAAGTCTTTATCGGGCCGTGCCAGATCGTTAGGCGTGAGCAAGTACGCGCCTTTTTTCGAGCGCATGCGGGCAATGGTGATGAGCTCGGACAAATTGCCGTACCCATTGCGGTTCGTTGCCAGCAAAATGAGCCCGAAGGCGGGCGAAAGATCCGCGTTGACGAGCTTGAAATACGAGCCAATCATCAGCGGAAAATTCAGGGTCTTCGCCTCCACATGTGCGCGCACGACACCGGCGAGCGAGCATTCATCGGTGATTGCCAGACCGGCATAACCGAGTTGCGCCGCGCGCGCGACCAGCTCCTCTCCACGCGATGCCCCGTGCAGGAACGTGAAGTTGGAAAACGCGAAAAGCTCCGCATACGCGGGCAGCATGGAGAAGGTGGTATCCACGGCGCATCATCCAAACAGGCCGTGGAGAAACCAGCGCGGATCTTCGGCGTCAGCACTGCCAGGCCGCTCGCGATAAATCCAGTAGCAACTTTGATCGCTGGCTTGCGCGACGAAATAATCGCGGCTCATCAAATTACTGTCGAACCATCCCGCTTCGATGCGCTCCGCCGGCGACACCAGTTTCAGCGACGACCCATAAAACGGCCGATGATTTTTCATCATCAATTGCAGGGGCTTTTCAAGCAGCCAAGCTGGACGCGGCAGATCGGACGGCACGGCTTCCAGCTTTTGAGGACGGGTGGTATCGGCGACGGAGATCCATCGATTAGCCTGTTCAGGCCGGTAATCCGATGAAGGCGCCGCACGCAGTACGTTGTCGGCGCCCAGCCGCGCAACCAGCAATTCCAGCAAACGGTTGTGGTCTTCAGGCGAGCCGCCGGGTTCGGGAAAAAGCGTCTCGGTAGGCGGCTCGGCGGGCTGTATTTTTGCGGCGCTCAGACGCAGCGCGATCACCGGCGCCACGAGTTCCGTGCGGCCAAGCCGCTCCTTGAACAAGCGCACCAGATGTTCTTCGTGCCAGGTGGGTTCGGCGAGCGCGATCTGGATAACGGTGGGGTCGATAGCATCGCGGCCGCGCTCGTGTTCCAGCGTGAGCGTGGCGTGCGTGAGCGCCAGTTGCTGCGCGCTAAGCCAGCCGCACAATTGCACGATCAACCGGCGCGCGGAAAACAGCATGGCTTCAGCGTGCTCAATGCGATCGGGCAACTCGATGCGCGCGCTGAAAGCCGGCGGCACAGCCAGCCATTCGTATAGCTCGGGCGCGAGTCCATAAGCGCGATCGAGCGAATCCAGCAGCGCGACGCCGCAACGCTTTTTAAGCCCCGCACGCGGCAGGCGGCGGATGTCATTCAGTGTCTTGCAACCCAGCCCGTTGAACCAGTCCGCGAACGCACGCACTTCCGGCGCGGCCTGGAACGGCAGCGTTCCGAGCTTGCGTTCAAGCGACGCCATTTTCAGCACGCGCCGCTTGCCGAGATTCGCGTTCCGGGTGCTTTTGGCCAGCAGCCACGCGCCCTGGCCGGTCGGCGCCGTGCTAAGGCGTGCCGTCACGCCGATGGCATCGACAATGTCTCGTATCTGATGACATAGCCGCACGATGCCGCCGAAGAGCCGCAGGCTCGCCGTGACGTCGATAACAATGGTTTCCTCATCGCAAAGCGCGACCATGGGTGAGAATTTCATCGACGAAAAAGCTACCTCGCGCATCAAGTCATTTTCTTTACTCAGCTCGCGCTCGAACATGAGGGTGTCGGGCGAGAGCGTGAGGACGCCGCCGCGTTTCATGCCTACGCACACGCCGGCCTCGCGAGCGCCTTGGTCTCCGATAAAGACCGTGTCTCGGTCGAGGACGACGCAGCCATGTTCGGGCCTACGCGACCAGCGTGGACGGAACACTTCCAGCGACAACCGGGGTAGATGTATGCCGACGTACACGGGCATGGGGACTCATTAGAACGGGAGAGGGTTGCAGGGTGACGGACAGCCTTTCGGCGCGGATCGGGCCTTTGCGCTTGATGATGTCGACAGCAATACCGTCGCCGGCCGGCCGCACGCACAGCCTCAGCGTGGCCGGTGACGAGTCCGCCGCGCTCGCGAGCGGCCGCACCATCAGGAATAGCGTTTCAGAGGATTGCGCGGCCATGTGGAGGCGCCGCAGCGACTCCGTGCGCGCGTATTGCTGCCAGAAGATGAGCGCGCCGCAGCTGCCGGTCTTGAGGATTTGCTCGGCTGACCACAATGCGTCAGCCAGTTTCGATGCACGCACCTGGAGCAGCTTTTCGAGCGGCACACCCAGGTATGCAAAAGCGAGAGAATTTGGACTATGAGGTGGTTGCACCAAGGCGATAGGGCGGCGGCTCACTGCGGCGAGCGCCGGGCGTAACAGCCTGACTTCGCCCACGCCCGGCTGCTGCACCAGCAACTCGATCAGGGTGCCCAGCGGCCAGCCGCCGCCCGGCAGCTCGGCCGACAGCATGGCGTAGCCCGTGTCGACCGTTTGCCCATGCGAGCGCGCGAGCTGCGACCCGCGCCACAAGGCGGGGTGGATGTCTTCGACGTTCTGGAGCAAGGCTGACATGGCAAATTTACCTGTATGGATGTACAGTACTTTACCTTGAATTCGGTTGAGCCTGAACTGCCCCTTTTAAAAGGCAGGGAGAAAAACGGGGAGGGAAATATGACCTGTGAATGTGGCAAAAGATGCGGCAAAAATGGTAGGGAGAATGCACGGTGACCATCATGGTTGGCACGGCTTCGTGGACGGACCCCACGCTGATCAAGTGCAAGCGTTTTTATCCGCCCGGCTGTTCGAGCGCGGAGGCGCGGTTGCGTTATTACGCGTCCGTTTTCCCTTTGGTGGAGGTCGATTCCAGCTATTACGCCATGCCGAACGCCGCGAATTCGGTGTTGTGGGCTGAGCGGACACCGCCGGAGTTCGTGTTCAACATCAAGGCGTTCCGCTTGTTCACGGGGCATCAGACCGCACGCGACATGTTTCCGCCGGACATGCAGCCGCACCTGCCGCAGAACGGCAAGACGAGCCTGTATTACAAGGATTTGCCGGATGAGTTGCAGCAGGAATTATGGTGCCGGTACTTTGAAGCCGTTGAGCCGCTTCGTGCGGCCGGTAAGCTCGGCGCCGTGCATTTTCAGTTCGCGCCGTGGGTGATCTGCAATCCCCATGGCATCAGGCATGTCGAGCACTGCGCAGACGTCATGAGCGCAATGGACGGCTACACCATGGCAGTTGAGTTTCGCAACCAGACTTGGTTCGACGCAAAACGCCGCGATTCCACATTGGCTATGGAACGTGAGCGCGGGCTGGTGAATGTGGTGGTGGATGAACCGCAAGGGTCGAGTAACAGCATCCCTGCTATTTGGGAAACAACGCATCCGCGGCTGGCGTTGATTCGCATGCACGGACGCAATCAGGATACGTGGAATATCAAGGGCGCGGTTGCATCATCGTCGAGATTTAACTATGAGTACAACGACGATGAACTTGATTCGCTCGCTAGTCACATTATCGAAATTTCGAAGGCGGTTGAATTGACGCATGTGGTTTTTAATACCAACTATGAAGACCAGGGGCAGAAGAATGCGCTGAAGTTGATGGGCATTTTGGGGGCGAACGCAATATCGGTCTGATCGTTTCGTTCGCACTTTGGGGTTGAGGGTTGGGGTTCGTGCTGGGTTCTGGGGTTAGTGGTCTGGTTCAATGCCGGGTTGCACGGGTTCTGGCGTTTGCGGTGGAAGTCAATGCCGGGTTGCTGCTTTTCAGGTCTTTGCGGGTTCGGTGTTAGCGGATTTCTTTATCACTATTAGCCACTGCGCGTGGCGGCGCGTCATTTCTTTGTCCAAAGCGACAAAGAAACGAAGCAAAGAAAACGCTTTCACCGCTCTACCCTAAGTGTCCACAGCGTGCAGTTTTGATTCATGGGTGCCCCAAAAGCACGGTGCTCGCCAGAGCTTAGGATGTGTGAAACCCTCCTTCTCGCGAATCCTGACAGTAAAACGCTTCGCCCCGTACGCTCTCGGGCAAGCACCAATGACTGAACCCGCCTAAGGAGCACCCCGCGCTATCCGCTGAAAACCTTCCACCGAATTTGTACGCATGCAGAACCATTTTTTAAACCACCCAGAAATGGATCTGCAGAATGCATAAAGCCTGACCCGGCAAATAACAATGCAAACTCATAGCTAACCCGCGAAGCACCACATCGGCAAATACGCGTGAGGCCGTGTGGGTCCGTGGAACACGGGTGCTAGCCCGAGAGCGTACGGGGCGAAGCGTGTTAATGTCAGGATTCGCGAGAAGGAGGGTTTCACACATCCGTGGCTCTGGCGAGCACCGTGCTTTTCGGGTACCAATGAAATAAAACTGCACGCTGTGGACACTTAATTTTTAGAGAGGTGAAAGCGTTTTCTTTGCTTCGTTTCTTTGTCGCTTTGGACAAAGAAATGACGTGCCGCCACGCACAGTGGCTAATAGTGATAAAGAGAAAACTCGACTCACGCAGACCACTAACACCGAAAGCACCAACCCGGCATTGACCCCGACCGCTAACCCCAGAACCCGTGCAACCCACCACTAACCAACCCACGATGAAGACCAGTGAAAAAAGCAGAGCAAATGGTGGTCTTGTCTATTCCACCGATGCCGGACGAATGTGCCCTGAATGCAGACAGCCACTCGCGGAATGTGCCTGCAAGAAGGCCAAGACACAACCGGCCGGTGATGGCGTGGTGCGAGTGTCTCGCGAGACCAAAGGCCGGGGCGGCAAAAGCGTGACAATCGTTAAAGGCCTGACCCTCGATCCCATCGCGTTGGCGTCGCTAGGCAAACAGTTACGCACAGCCTGCGGTTCCGGCGGAACGGTGAAAGACGGCGTAATTGAAGTGCAAGGCGACCATTGCGAGCGGGTTATCGAAGCGCTCAAGAAAAATGGCCACAACGCGAAGCGAGCCGGGGGATAAACGCTTCAATCATCGTAAGCTTAGCGGAAGAGCACATTAAGCCAGTGAGCAGAGAAACAGCTACATCAACCGTTCGCATGGTCACGCGAATTGCGACGAATCGCCTGAGGCGGTTGACCGAAGGCGCAAATTTCTAAAAGCGGTGGGAGCTTCGCTATGAAAGAATACGACATCAGCACCAATGGCATCTCCATGCACGTGACTGAGCAAGGAGACGGACCAGCGGTCCTTTTTTGCCACGGGTTTCCGGATACGTCCTATACGTGGCGTCGACAAATGGAAGCGGTGTCGTCGGCCGGATACCGCGCCATTGCTCCGGACATGCGCGGCTATGGCCGCAGCTCGGCGCCAGCAGACGCCGCCTTATACACGCCGCTGCACACGGCGGGCGACCTGATTGGACTGCTCGATACGCTAAAGATATCCAGCGCTATTTTAGTGGGCCATGACTGGGGCGCGACTCATGCATGGAATGCCGCGATGATGCGTCCCGACCGTTTCAAGGCGGTGTTCTGCCTGAGCGTACCCTACGTTCCACGCGGGGACGTGAGTGTCTTTGAACGCATGCGGAAGGCTGGTCATCAAAACGATTTCTACATGTTCGAACAGATCCGGCCAGACGCCGATAAAATTTGGGCCGACGCCTCAGTGACCATTCCAGGCATTCTGTATTGGGCATCAGGTTCCGCTCCGGCAGACACGCGATGGAGTCCTATGGATCCCGGACGAAGCCTTCATCGCGCGGCTCCCGGACCCTTGCCGTCGTGGGCGAAACCCGACTACGTGGCTCATAACATCGCGGAATTCCAGCGCACCGGTTTTCACGGCGCCCTGAACTACTATCGTGCCGCCGAACCGTATTTCTATTTGTCTGCGCCATGGAAGGGCGCGAAGATCACCCAGCCTTCTTTTTTCATTTGGGGAAAAGCGGATGGATTGAAAGAGCTTTATCCTCTTTCGATCGACCAGATGCGCGCGGGTCTTCCCGGTCTCGAAGGGGGGCTTGAACTCGATAATGTGGGCCACTGGGTACAACACGAAGCCCCTGACGTGGTCAACGACCAACTCGTGCAGTTCTTACGCACTGTAACCACGGCCTGACACGGCCCGATTCCCACCATGACCAAGCTGACCTCGCGCATCTTTAGCTCACCCCGTCACACGACACGTTACTGGGAGTGCGGGCCAGACAACGGCCCGCTGATGATCTTCGTCCATGGCTGGCCCGAAATTGGCCTCATGTGGCGCGCGCAGATCGAAGCATTCGCAGCCGAAGGATGGCGTTGCGTCGCGCCAGACATGCGCGGCTACGGCGGTTCATCGGTGCCGGCTTCGTCCGGCGACTATGTCTTGAGCGAGATCGTTCACGACATGGTGGAGCTTCACGATCATCTGGGAGCGCGCCCTGCAATCTGGGTTGGGCACGACTGGGGAAGTCCGGTAGCCGCTGCGCTGGCCGCGCACCACGGGCACCGGAGTCGCGGCGTGGTGCTGGTCTCGTTGCCTTACTTCCCCGAAGGCTTTGCGCTGCCAAATCTCGTGCGCCTGATCGACCGTCAGTTGTATCCATCCTACGAATATCCGGATGGGCAGTGGGACTACTACCGCTTCTATCTAACGCACTTTGAACAGACGGTTAGCGACTTCGAGGCAGATATCCCGGCCGCGCTCGCGTCACTCTATCGCTCGGGAAACCCCGCATCGGGTGGCCTGGTTTCTCCGTCCGCCTTGATCACAAGAAACGGCGGCCGTTATGGCGCGGCACATCGCGCCCCGCCGACGCAGCCTGACCCGGCACTATGGCCGCTCGCGGACTTCGATGCCTTGACCGAGGCGTTCCACGTCACGGGTTTTCGCCCGGCCAATACCTGGTACCTGAACGATGCCGCCAACATCGCCTACGCTCACGCCGCACCGGATGGCGGCCGGTTGCACCAGCCTGTGCTGCTCGTGAACGGCGATTGGGACATCATCTGCGACATCAACCGCAGCCGCCTCGGAGAACCCATGCGCGGCGCTTGCCAGGACCTCACCATAGCGAACGTTCCCGCAGGCCATTGGCTTCCACTTGAGCGCAAGAGCGAACTTGTTCAAGCAATCCGGTCGTGGCTGGAGGCAAAAGGGCTGTAGAGCGTCGGCCTGTTGTTGCCTTGGTTAATATCGTTGAGAGGTGAATCCGTGCGGAGGTCGAACGCTGACCTTCGGACGGAGAAAAGCGGGAACTGAAATTGCAGCACGCTGACCATGTTCTTGAAACCGCCGCATTTTTCAGGAGTTCGACATGGCTACGGTATCTAAAGGCGACAAAGTGAAGTGGGAAACATCGCAAGGCCCTACCGAAGGTACGGTCACGCGAAAAGTGACCGGTACCGCAAAGGTGGGCGGCCACGTTGCGAAGGCGTCTCCTCGCGATCCGCAATACGAAGTCAAAAGCGCAAAGAGCGGCAAAGCGGCGATTCACAAAGCCAGCGCGCTGAAAAAAGTACGCTGAGCATGTCAGCGTCCCTTAGCGCTGCAGCAGGGCAAGATGAAGGACTCGACACCAGGAGATATTTTGAATCAGATGCTCAAGATGTTTGATCTGTCAGGCAAGCGCGCGCTCGTGACCGGATCGAGTAGCGGGATTGGCTTTGCGCTCGCGCGCGGACTCGCGGGCGCCGGCGCGAAGGTTATTCTGAACGGCCGCAATGAGGCGCGGCTAGAAGAAGCGGTGGCAAGTTTGCGTGATGAAGGAATGACCGTTGACGCACTCAGTTTCGACGTGACGTCCCCATCGGCCGTGTCAGCGGCGATCGAAAAAATCGAACGTGAGGACGGCCCAATCGATATTCTCGTCAATAACGCCGGCATGCAGCGTCGTGCGCCTCTCGAGCAGTTTTCTCACGAGCAGTGGCAAGAGTTGATGAGGACAAACGTGGACAGCGTGTTCCTGGTGGGGCAGGCGGTCGCGCGTTTCATGATCACGCGGGGCGCCGGCAAAATCGTCAATATTTGCTCGGTTCAAAGTGAACTCGGACGACCCGACATCGCGGCATACACTGCGACGAAGGGCGCCGTGAAAATGTTGACCAAGGGTATGGCGATCGATTGGGGCAAGCACGGCATCCAGGTGAACGGGCTCGGACCGGGCTACTTCAAGACAGAATTGACTGAAGCGCTCGTGAATAACGAAACCTTTAGCGCATGGCTCATCGGGCGTACGCCGTCGCGGCGTTGGGGCGATGTCGAAGATCTCGTGGGCGCGGCAATATTCCTCACGAGTTCGGCCTCGAACTTTGTCAATGGACACATTCTTTATGTCGATGGCGGCGTGACGGCAACGCTTTAAGCCAGTTCATTTACTAAAGAAAACAAAAAGCGCGCTGTGGTCACAGCGCGCTTTTTTTGGTCCCGTGCGAACAGGAACGCTTGTGGAACGGTTCAATCATCCGCCGCTCGCGACCGGCTGGAAGTCCGCTCACGCGTCGGGCGGGAGCCCTCAAGCTACGGATCCCAATCTGCCTGCTTCTGCCCAAGATAACAATTTGGTAATGCTGACGTCAGTATTAGGCAAAGCTTGAAAGCCCATACTGTTTGCAAGTCACCGCGATATCAAGTGCTCACGGATAGAAGTTGATGGCAAAGCCTACTCTTATGTAAGCAAGATTCAACGCCGTTAGCGGTGGCTTACGAAGGTCTGTCAGTAGCAAGCCGCAAGAATTTTTGGTCGATCGTGGAATAACCGCAACGCCGCCGTGTTTGCCACTACATGAACACGGCAGATTAGATTCAACTAAGTAAGGATACCGAAACGAAGACAAAGCCACTGAACCGCAGCGTCAAGGCTCGTCATCGCACTTCGGCAGATACAGCGTCATCCGTTTTCTGGGCATTTGCCCGCTACTTAATCACATTCAATCGCACTCATTTAAGGAATGGTCATCATGAAAAAAGCTCTTGTTTGCCTCGCTCTTGCCGCTAGCGCATTGTCCGCTCCGGTCCTCAGCTTCGCACAATCGAATGCTCCTGTGACGCGCGCTGAAGTTCGTGCAGACCTGGTGCGTGTTGAACAGGCGGGCTACAACCCGTCGCGCGGTGGCGACGTCGATTACCCGGCCGACATCCAGGCTGCTGAAGCAAAGGTCGCGGCGCAAACCGGCCAGCAACAGGCGACGCAATCCTATGGCGGCGTGGCCGAGAACGGCACTTCGTCGTCAGGCGCCCCGATGCACACGGCCATGCACTCGACCTGCGTTGGTCCGGTCAGCTTCTGCAACATCTACGCGGGCAGCTAAGTGGCGCGGTTCAGGACCTGCGCAAGTCATGCGAATGACACGGACTTGCGCAGGACCTGATTTCGCCCGCAACTTGTCGTGCAATTCGATCCCTTCTCTCTACATAACTTTTAACGGAGTCTCTCGTGAAACTTTTGCCTTTGGTCGCCTCGGCCTTGTCATTGTCTGTTTGCCTCTTTGCATCGACTGGCGCAATGGCGCAGGATGCTCAGCCCAAGAACGCCCCGGTCAAGAACATTGTCCTGGTCCATGGCGCGTGGGTAGACGGCTCAGGCTGGAAACCGGTCTACAACATCCTGACCAAGGACGGTTATCACGTCACCATGGTGCAGGAACCGTTGAGCTCGCTCGAAGACGACGTCGCGACAACCAAGCGCGTTCTCGATCTGCAGTACGGTCCCACTATTCTTGTAGCTCACAGCTATGGCGGTTCCATCATCACTGAAGCAGGCGTGCATCCGAAGGTTGTCGGGCTGGTGTATGTGGCGGCGCACGCACCGGCAGTCGGCGAGGATGAGAGCGATCTTGGCAAGGGCATGCCCAGCTTTACGTCGAAGCAGGCGGGCGCAATCAAGAAAACCGACGACGGTTACACGTATCTGAATCCGGCAGATTTCCCGAAGGACTTCGCAGCTGATTTACCGCTCAAGCAAGCTCAATTCGAAGCGCAATCGCAGATACTGACGGCGGCCAAGGTTTTCTCTACGCCCATGGCCGTTGCCGCTTGGACCACCAAGCCTAGCTGGGGCATCGTCGCCGGAGCCGACAAGATCATCAACCCGGATCTCGAACGTTGGTACTACGCCCGTGCGCATAGCCACACGACCGTGATCCCGGGTGCAAGTCACTCGGTTTATGAGTCGCGTCCAAAGGAAGTGGCCGCCGTGATCGAAGATGCGGCCACGCATGCTCAGCAGTAAAGCGCTAGTGAGCGCGTAGGCGAGGCCCGGGGTTATTTTCCGTCGATCGGTATCAAACGGGGTGGCGTACTATTCTTTCGGTTAAATAAAATGTTGCAGCGAGGCGTCGATATGAGGGTTCTGGTCATTGAGGATGAGCAAAAGGCGCTCGCCTACATCAAGAAGGGTCTTGAAGAGGCCGGCTTTCTTGTCGATGTGGCGGCTGACGGCGCGGAAGGCCTGATCCTGGCGCGAGAGGATACGTATGACGTCATTGTGCTGGACGTGATGTTGCCGACCATGGACGGCTGGAGTGTCCTGAAGAACCTTCGAACCTTGAAAGCGACGCCTGTCCTGTTTCTGACCGCTCGTGACGACGTAATCGATCGCGTGCATGGGCTTGAACTAGGCGCCGATGATTACCTGGTCAAGCCGTTTGCATTTGTCGAACTGCTCGCGCGAGTCCGTACATTGGCGCGTAGAGGACCGCCACGGGAGCACGATTTGCTGACGCTCGCGGATCTGGAAATCGATGTGACCCGCCGCAAGGTTCGCCGTGCAGGCAAGCGGATAGAGCTGACTCCGCGCGAGTTCGCGCTGCTGCAATTGCTGGCGCGCAAGCAGGGCGAGGTGATGAGCCGAACGCAGATTGCATCGTATGTCTGGGACATGAATTTCGATAGCGACACCAATGTGGTCGAAGTCGCCATTCGACGGCTGCGAGCAAAAATTGACGATGACTTCGACGTCAAGCTCATCAAGACAGTACGCGGCGTGGGCTACGTCATCGACACGAAAGAGGACGACTGATGCGCTCCCGGTCGCTGACGGCCACACTGGCACTGGCCTTTGCAGGCACCACGCTGGCCGTGTTCGCCCTGGTTGGAAGCTACGTGTATGTGGCGCTGGCGCACGAGATCAGCACGCAAGACGATCAAGATATTGTGCTGGCGGCGCGGCACATGCGTCGCCTGACGGAGGAGTTGGCCAATGTGAATGACCTGTCGCAGCATCAGGAACGGCTGGTAAGTCAGGTGTTGGGCAACGAAGCTTTGTCGGCGGAAGTAATCGATTCGTCCGGTCAGGTTCTGCTGGAACATAACTTGTCCAATGCTGCGCTCAGCATCGTCTGGCCCCCGGCCAAGCTCGATGCCTCCGCGAGAATAACGCCGGGAGCAATCACCGCCTTGACCGCTAGCGACGGCACGCCGTTTCGGCGAATTGCCACCGAGGCAAAACTAGCCGATGGATCGAACGTGAAGATCGTCCTGATGCGCAACGTGGCCGACCGGCGACTTTTGCTACGGAAGTATCGCGATCGACTTTCCCTGGCAAGCGGCGCGGGTGCATTGCTGGCATTCCTGATGAGCTTCCTGCTGGTTCGTCAGTCACTCAAGCCCTTGCATGATATCGCGCATAGCGCGGCGGGCTTTACGACTGACAATCTTAGTGCGCGAATTGTGGTGCGCAAAGTGCCAAGAGAACTGGAGGCGCTGATTGCCTCGCTTAATCGCATGTTTTCCGGTTTCGAAGAGGGTTTCAACCGGCTCTCCCGATTTACAGCAGACCTGGCCCATGACATGCGCACGCCCTTGGCCAACCTGCGTGGCTCGACCGAGGTCGCGCTTGCCCGGCCACGTTCCAGTGAGGAATATCAGACGCTGTTGGCATCGAATCTAGAAGAGTGCGACCGCCTTTCAAGGATGATCGAAAATGTCCTCTTTCTCGCCCGTGCGGAGCATCCTCATTTTTCCCGGCACTTGTATGAGTTTGAGGTCGACGAAGAGCTTCTCAGGATAGCTGATTATTTTGAGGGAATTGCGGAAGACGCTGGCGTTCGAATTCGCGTGACGGGGCATGCGCGGTTGAAGGCGGATCTCGAACTTTTCCGGCGCGCCGTCAGCAACCTGCTTGCAAATGCGGTGCGCTTTACGCCGCGTGACGGCGAGATTATGTTGTCCGTTGCCGAACGCGACGGCGCGGTGCGCGTAGAAGTGATGAACGAAGGCGTTCCACTGGACGAGAGCCTGCTTGAGCGTGTCTTCGACCGGTTTTATCGCGCGGATCCGTCGAGGACGAGCGGTGCGTCGGCGAGCGGATCGACGGGTCTGGGGCTAGCGATAGTGCGCACGATCATGGAGTTGCACGGCGGCAAGGTGCATGCGGAAAGCGAACCGCAGGGAACGCGATTCGTCCTGACTTTCCCGTTGATCAAATGAGTTTTTGACTTGCGCCGCGATCCGCAAAAACCGTGCGCACAAGCCATTATCTCTATTACCCCGGTCGCGTTCACGTTCCGCGCAAGCTGCGAGCGTTCGTGGATTTCATGCAGGATCGATTGAATCGATAAGGCGCTACGGCGTTTAATATGAACTACGTCTGCTCTATTTCCACCGCCGCGTTCCAGTCGGAGCCGCGCGCAAGCTCAACAAAGGCGCTCAGATAATCGGTGGTCGTATCCGTGTCACGTACGCCCAGAAAGATCTGCTTGGCGATACCTTGCTTGCCCAGCCGGACCGCACTCACCGCGACCTTTTCCGCATACTCTTCAACGAGCCAGCGAGGCAATGCCGCGACGCCCCGGCCGCTCGCGACCATCTGCAACATGATGTCGGTGGTTTCTATGACCTTGTGCCGCTTCGGCATGACGTTCGCGGGCATGAGGAACTGGTTGTAGATATCGAGCCGATCGATCTCGACCGGATATGTAATCAGGACTTCGTCGGCGAGTTCATCGGGCAAGATGAAAGACTTCTGCGCTAGCCGATGCTGCCGGCCCACCACCAGCACCTGCTCATAATCAAACACCGGTTCGAAGCGCAAGCCGGGTTTTCTCAGCGGGTCCGGCGTGACCAATATGTCGATGTCATAGCCGAATAGCGCGCCAATGCCGCCGAACTGGAACTTCTGTTTGACATCGACATCCACGTCGGGCCAGCGCGCGAGATAGGGCGACACCACCTTGAGCAGCCACTGGTAGCAAGGATGGCATTCCATGCCAATCCGCAGCGTTCCACGCTGTCCCAGCGCAAATTGCCGCATGCGCTCTTCCGCATGTTCCATCTGCGGCAGCACGCGGTTGGCGAGCGCCAGCAGATACTGCCCCGCCTGGGTCAGGCGCAAATTGCGCCCGTCACGGCTCCACACGGCGGTCCCGAGTTGCTGTTCCATCTTCTTGACGGTATGGCTCAGCGCGGACTGCGTCAGACACAGCACGTTCGCGGCGGCAGTCAGCGAACCGTGACGGTCCACTTCCCGAATAATGGCCAGATGAGTTCGTTCAAGCATGCGGCGTCCATGAAAGGAACTAATCGATCAATGAGAAAAGACCATTATATTTCATAGGCCACGCAACCTATGATCGAGCCGTTCATTTCAGGAGCGGCACAGCAATGGTCACGACGCACAATTTGGGTTTCCCCCGCATCGGCGCAAAACGCGAACTGAAGTTCGCGCAGGAAAGTTATTGGAAAGGCCAGTCGTCACGTGACGAATTGATCGGCTTGGGCGCGCAGTTGCGCGAGCGGCATTGGGAAAACCAGGCCGGTCTCGACCATGTGCCCGTCGGCGATTTCTCGTTCTACGACCAAGTGCTTGATACGAGCTTCACACTCGGCAACGTCCCGGAACGCGTTCGCGGTTTTGACGGTGATCCGCTCGACAACTACTTCCGCGTTGCACGTGGCCGTTCCGCGCATGAGTCGGCATGCAGTTGCGGCGTGCAAGCTGGTGAGATGACGAAATGGTTCGATACTAACTATCATTACATCGTGCCGGAATTCAGCGCATCGACTGAGTTTTCACTCGACGCATCGCGTCTGCTTGATCAGTTGGCTCAAGCTCGTAAGCTCGGTGTGAAGGCCAAGCCGGTGATCATTGGCCCGGTGACGTATTTGTGGCTCGGCAAGGCCAAGGATGATTCGGACAAGCTCGCATTGTTGCCGCGTCTGCTGCCGGTCTATGCCGCGTTGCTCGAACAACTCGCGGCGCAAGGTGTGGAGTGGGTGCAGATCGACGAGCCGGCTCTCGTCACGGAACTCGACGCAACATGGCAGCAAGCGTTCATCACCGCGTACGACGCATTGAAAGGTTCGAGGGTCAAGCTTCTGCTAACGACCTACTTCGGACAGCTACAGAACAACCTGGAAATTGTGCGCAAGCTGCCGGTTCAAGGTTTGCATATCGATGCAATCAACGCACGTGCCGAAGTCGATAAGGTGCTCGCGCAATTGCCTTCGGACAAGGTGTTGTCGCTGGGTGTTATCAATGGCCGGAACATTTGGAGGAGCGATCTGAGCGCGGTGCTGGATTGGGTAGAACCGATTCATAAGGAATTGCAGGACCGTTTGTGGATTGCGCCGTCGTGCTCGTTGCTCCACGTTCCGGTTGATCTGACGAGCGAGCAAAAGCTAGATAAAGAGATTCAATCGTGGCTCGCATTTGCGTTGCAAAAGCTCGACGAACTGAAGGTGCTGGCCCAAGCGCTAAACGGCGGACGTCAATCGGTGCAAGCGGCGCTTGCTGAGAACGGGGCCGCGATTCAGGACCGCCGTTCGTCGCCGCGCGTGCACAACCCGGCTGTCAAGGCAGCGGTTGCGAAAATTGATGCAGCACTGGGCCGTCGTACAAGCGCTTACCCGCAACGCGCCACGAAGCAGTCGGCGTTGTTGAAGCTGCCGGCGTATCCGACAACGACGATTGGCTCGTTCCCGCAGACGGCTGAGATTCGCCAGGCTCGCAGCCAGTTCAAAAGCGGCGAACTGGATGACGCCGGTTACAAGGCCGTCATGCACAGCGAGATCACGCGCAGCGTGCGTGAACAGGAAGCGTTGGGACTCGATGTGCTCGTTCATGGCGAAGCCGAGCGCAATGACATGGTCGAGTACTTCGGCGAGCAGCTCGATGGCTACGCATTCAGTCAGTTTGGCTGGGTGCAGTCCTACGGTTCGCGCTGTGTGAAGCCGCCTATTCTGTTCGGCGACATCAGCCGTCCGAAGGCGATGACCGTGGAATGGATCAAGTACGCTCAATCGCAAACCGCCAAGCCGATGAAGGGCATGCTGACCGGGCCGGTGACTATCCTGAACTGGTCGTTCGTGCGCGACGACCAGCCGCGTTCGGTGTCGTGCCATCAGTTGGCGCTGGCTATTCGCGAAGAAGTGCTTGATCTGGAAAAGGCCGGCGTGCGCGTGATTCAGATCGACGAAGCAGCGTTGCGTGAAGGCTTGCCGTTGCGCAAGTCGCAATGGAACGAATACTTGCAGTGGGCTGTTGAATCGTTCCGCATCACGGCGAATGGCGTGCAGGATGAAACGCAGATCCATACGCATATGTGCTATTCGGAGTTCAACGACATCATCGCGTCGATTGCCGCTATGGATGCTGACGTGATCACGATCGAGACATCGCGTTCCGACATGGAGTTGCTCGATGCCTTCGATAACTTCAACTACCCTAACGAGATTGGACCGGGCGTGTACGACATCCACTCGCCGAATATTCCTAGCCAGGAGCACATTGTTCAATTGATGCGTAAAGCGGCGGAGCGGATTCCGGCGGAGCGGTTGTGGGTCAATCCGGATTGCGGGTTGAAGACGCGACAATGGGATGAAGTGATCCCCGCGCTCAAGAACATGGTCGCCGCCGCTAAGACGTTGCGCGCGGGTGTGTGATTAATACGCCTCTTAGAAGCATGAATGTGACGACGGCCGCCTTCGGGCGGCCGTTTTTTTTCAGGCGGCGCGCGCTTTGCTTGTACCAGCTAACGACTACCTTGGAGTAGCATGGTCTCGCCTTGCCGCGGGCTAATACGCCAAGACTGCGTGCAACGTTCGACTGCCGGTAAAACCTCATTTGGAGCAACCATGGCCTATCGCAACTACCATAAGCGCAAGATTGGCGACCGCGAATTGCATCCCCAGACACAGATGATGTCCTACGGCTACGATCCTTTCCTCTCGGAAGGATCGGTCAAGCCGCCCGTGTTCCTGACATCGACGTTTGCCTTTCGTACAGCAGAAGATGGCGCCGATTTCTTCGATATGGTCTCAGGCCGCAAACCTTCACCGGAGGGCGAAAGTGCGGGACTGGTTTATAGCCGTTTCAATCATCCGAACCTGGAGATCGTGGAGGATCGGCTCGCGCTTCTGGACGACTCTGAATCGGCCGTTGTGACATCGAGCGGCATGTCTGCCATTGCAGCGGTGTTGCTGGCGTTCCTGCGGCCGGGAGATTGCGTCGTGCAATCCGCGCCGCTGTACGGCGGGACGGAAACGCTGATCGCAAAGTTTCTGCCGGAGTGGGGCATCACATCGCAAGTCATCGACGATGGTCTTTCACCTAAGGCTATTCGCGATGCGCTCGAAGCCGCCGCGCAAAAAGGCAAGGTGCGGATGTGCTACATCGAGACGCCGGCTAATCCAACGAATGCGTTGTTTGATCTTGAAGGGCTGCGCCAGGAGATTGATGCGTTCGAGACGCGGCATGGTTATCGTCCGCTATCGGTGTGCGACAACACGCTGCTTGGGCCGTTGTATCAGAAGCCGGTTAAGCAAGGTATCGATCTCTGCGTGTATTCCCTGACGAAATACGTTGGCGGACATAGTGATCTGGTTGCGGGTGGCGTGACAGGCAGCCGTAGCCTTGTTACCAAGGTGCGTTCAATCCGGAGTGCGCTTGGCTCGCAACTCGATCCGCATTCATCGTGGATGATTACACGCTCGATGGAAACATTGGTCTTGCGCATGGAGCAGGCTGCCCGAAGCGGCACTGCCGTTGCGCAATGGCTGGCGAGCAATCCGCATCGGCCGGTGAAGGTTCTGCATCCTGAACTGAACGATGACCCTGTGTATCAGGCTGTGTATCGGCGTCAATGTACTGGACCGGGGTCTACGTTCGCGTTTGTACTCGATGGCGGACGCGAACAGGCTTTCAGGTTGATCAATGGTCTGGAGTTGTTCAAGTCGGCGGTTAGTCTGGGTGGGACGGAATCGTTGATTTGTCATCCGGCATCGACGACGCATTCGGGCGTACCTGTTGAGGCTCGCGCTGCGGCGGGGGTATCGGAGGGGTTGATTCGCGTGTCGGTCGGGCTCGAACATCCGGATGATCTGATTGCCGATTTGTCGGATGCGCTGGCGCATTGTTGAGGGGATATCGTTCGCACTGTTCGGGGGGGCGGGGGTAGGTTCTTGCGTTAACGGTCGGGTTCAATGCCGGGTTGCTGCTTTCCAGGTCTTCGCGCGTTTAGTGTTAGCTGATTTCTTTATCACTATTAGCCACTGCGCGTGGCGGCGCGTCATTTCTTTGTCCAAAGCGACAAAGAAACGAAGCAAAGAAAACGCTTTCACCGCTCTACCCTAAGTGTCCACAGCGTGCAGTTTCTATTCATGGGTGCCCCAAAAGCACGGTGCTCGCCAGAGCTTAGGATGTGTGAAACCCTCCTTCTCGCGAATCCTGACAGTAAAACGCTTCGCCCCGTACGCTCTCGGGCTAGCACCGGTGCCCCACAAACCCGCACGGCCTCACGCACTCTTATGGGTGCGGTTCTTCGCGGGTTAGCTGCTCGGTTTGCGCTGTCATTTTCGGGGGTTGGGCCTCACCCAATCTGCTCCCTTATTTCTTGGTGGGTTGGCGAAGTGGTTCGGCATGCATACAAATTTTGAGGTTGGTTCTCCGCGGATAGCGCGGGGTGCTCCTTGGGCAGGTTCAGTCGCTAGTGCTTGCCCGAGAGCGTACGGGGCGAAGCGTTTTACTGTCAGGATTCGCGAGAAGGAGGGGTTCACACATCCGTGGCTCTGGCGAGCACCGTGCTTTTGGGGTACCAATGAATAAAAACCGCACGCTGTGGACACTTAATTTTTAGAGAGTTGAAAGCGTTTTCTTTGCTTCGTTTCTTTGTCGCTTTGGACAAAGAAATGACGCGCCGCCACGCGCAGTGGCTAATAGAGCGAAAAAGATCAGCCAACACTAAACTTGCGAAGACCTAAAAAGCAGCAACCCGGCATAGACCTCGACCGCTAACGCAAGAACCCGCACAACCCAACACTAACCCCGACCGCTAACGCCAGAACCCACCCCCCGGCATACCCCCACGCCCCATCCCCTCAAACCCCGAGTGCGAACGAAAACCAATAGCGGTTACACTACCTCGACAAACGGCGCGAGCCACCAAAACACGGCGCGAGCCACAAATCCCCGCCCAATTCCCGCTGCGGCTCCCCCCGCCCAGTCCTATGCAAAATGGCATTTCTTTCGATCTGAAGGCGCTTGAAGTCTTCGTGCTTGTCGTCGAATCCGGCGGCATGACGGCGGCCGGCCAACGCCTGAGCATCACGCAATCGTCAGTCTCTCAAACGCTGTCGAATCTCGAACAAACACTCAATCTGCAATTATTGGATCGCTCGCAGCGGCCGCCGATGCTGACACCCGTCGGACGCCAGTTCTACAACCGCGCCTGTACGCTGCTCGATGACGCCAGGCATTTGAGCCAGGAGTTTCGCAAGCCGCTCGGTGAACCGCTCAAGCATATTCGGATTGCACTGGTGGATTCCATGGCGACCAGCATTGGCGCCGACCTGCTGGTTGCAATACGGCAGCGCACCGCGAACTGGTCGATGGTGACCGGGCAATCGCATCAACATGCCGAAGCGTTGTTGTCCCGACGAGTGGACATCATCATCTCCGATGACGTCGTGGCAAAAAATCCTTTGCTATACCGCCAGCGTATCTTGCGCGAACCCTTTGTGCTGGTTTTACCCGGCGACGTCAAAGGACCCGTTCCCTCTTTGCGCAACCTGCTCGTCAGAGGCGACTTCATTCGCTATAGCAATACAACCGTCATTGGCCGCAGCATCGAAACCCAGTTGGAGAAGTGGGGAATTCAACCGCCGCTGCGACTGCAACTCGACAATACGTTCGCCATCATGTCCCTCGTGATGGCCAACGCAGGCTGGACCATCACCACGCCGCTATGCCTGTTGCAGTCGGGGCTGACGCTGGACAATAAATTTTCCCAAGCATTTCGCTTGTCCCCGATTCCCGGCGAAGAGTTCTTTCGAGAACTGACCATGGTCGCCCGTCAGGACGATCTCGGCTTGCTGCCGCAGCAACTCGCGCAGGACAGCGTGGAGTTGCTGAAGAAGCGCTTCCTGCCGGTCATCGAGGCGAATGCGCCATGGGTGTTGCCATCTATTATGTTGGGCTAACTTCAAAGCAGCGTGACGCCCGCCCTCAGTTTTTCATAACGCAGTTGGCGCAAATCCGCGACATTGATACCGGGTGCCGCCACCACCAAAATCTCGTCTGCCAACGATGCAAAGTCGGCTCGGAAATGTACCGAACTCTTTAGAACCAGCGTGCGGTATTCGGCTGGATCGGCGCCGACATGGCGGAACATCGCTTGATCAGCCGCTTGCTGTTTTTTGCTCGACACCACGATTTCAATCCCACGCGGGCCGCCGCAGCGCACCCGGGCCATCGCCCCCAGATCCATGTGGCAGCCGTGGTAGAAGGGCCCTGTGCCGGTGAAGCGGCCGCTTCCCAGCGCCAGAACTTCGAACGGCGCCTGCACCGGCCCCGCGCCCAAACCGTCAGCCGCGCCGAGCGGGGCATAGATAACGGCGCCAATTCCCGCGTTCGTTGCTGCTTCGACAAATGCCGCATCGCACACGACCCCGGCGCACACCCGTTGCGCTTTTTGCTGCAGCAGTTCGTGCAGGATATCGGTGGTGTCGCCGTTGCCGCCGCCGCCCGGATTATCCTGGGTATCGGCGAGGATGACTGTGCCGCCGTCTGATTGCATCGCTCGCTCAAGCGCGTGCGCGACCGCCTCGGCCGGCGCGTAGAGACGCCCGCCGAAGTCAGCCCGTCTGTCTAGAACAGCCTGCGTCAAAGACTCAACTGCAGAGGCCACCGCAATCTGATTTGCGCCGTAAGCAATGACGCTGGGACCGCTATGGTGGATATCGGCAAGCGGAAAACCCGGCACGAAATCGGCGGCAAAAACCTGTTCCGACGCGAGCGATTCACCAAGCGCCATCAAACCACGCATCGGTTCGCTCAAGGTGCTTTGCCAAGGCATCGGAATCAGAAAAGGTATCTGACGATAGCCCTTGTGCAACACCTCGCCTGCCAGCAACCGGTCGAGCAGCACATGCGCACGCTGCCCGGTCTGCGCCATGTCGACATGCGGATAGCTGCGATACGTCACCAAACCGCTCGCATGGTCGATCATGGCCGGCGTGATATTGGCGTGAAAATCGAGCGCCGCGACTATCGGCATCGTGCTGCCGACGCGTTGACGAAGGCGTCGCAGCAACTCTCCTTCACCGTCTTCCAGATGCTCGCTGACCATCGCGCCATGCAGGTCGAGAAACAGCGCGTCCAGCGGGCCTGCATCGCGGATCATCCGGTCAAGCATGAAGGCAATTGCTTCGAATGCATCCTGCGTTACCGGACCGCTAGGATTGGCCGACGCCCACAATAACGGCACCAGTTGATGCGATGTGCGCGCAGCTTGAATGAAGCCATCTATTGCCAGATTGACGCCCGCGACCGCGCCGAACATCTCTTCGCCAACGAGCAAGCCCGGCCACGCGTCCGCTTCGACGAAAGTAGCAAAACTCGCCCGGCTGGCAGCAAAGGTATTCGTCTCATGTAGAAAGCCAGCGATCCCGATTCTTGCCACACCATCCCCTCAAATCAACATGGGCTTTACAACAAGCCCTCGACGGCCGTTACGAAAATGCAGCTGTACTCGGCGCTGCTAAACGGAATCGGGTTGGTTCCGGCGGATCCATCCACCACGGCCATTTCGCCGACCTTTGCGGCATCGTTGCCATTGATACCGATCTCGTTCAGCGTATGAGGAATGCCGAGCGTGTCGCGCATCATCAGGACCCAGTCGAGGAACGATGTGAACGACGGCTGCGCCAGTTCCAGATAACGCGCCAGCAGTTCGATCCGGTCCGAGATGACCGATTCGTTGGCCTTGAGCACATACGGCATCAGGATGGCGTTGAGCATGCCGTGGTGGGCGTCATACAGCGCGCCCAAGGGATGCGCCAGCGCATGCATCGCGCCCAGGCCGCGCTGAAATGCGGTGGCGCCCATGCTCGATGCCACCAGCATCTGCAGGCGTGCATCGAGGTCCTGGCCGTCCTTGACGGCACGCGGCAGATACTGCTTGATCAGGCGAATGCCTTCGACCGCGATGCCCGTCGCCATCGGATGATAGAAGGGCGAACAATAAGCTTCGAGGTTATGCGAGAGGGCATCCATGCCGGTTGCTGCTGTCAGCCTCGCCGGCAAGCCGACCGTCAACTCGGGGTCGAGAATGACAACCGAGGGCAGCATGTTTGCATGGAAAATGATGCGTTTAACATGAGCGTGATCGTCGGTGATCACTGACGCGCGCCCGACTTCCGAGCCCGTCCCGGCCGTAGTGGGTACGGCAACAACGGGCGCCATGCCGGCCACATTGACGCGCAGATAGTTGTCGCCAACATCTTCGAAATCCCACAACGGACGATCCTGCCCGACCATCAGCGCCACGGCCTTGGCTGCGTCAAGCGCTGAGCCGCCACCGAAGGCAATCACGCCGTCGTGGCCGCCGGCTTTGAATATGGCGACGCCATCGTCGACATTCTTGCCGGTCGGATTGCCCTTGATCTCGTGAAATAGCCCGCTCTCCAGTCCGGCGGACCGGCAGTGATCGAGGACGCCGCTGATCAGTGGCAATGCGGCCAGACCCGGGTCGGTAATCAATAGCGGCCGGCGCATGCCGAGGCTTTGACACCATTGCGGCAATTCGCGGATCCGGCCTGCGCCGACCTTGACTGCGGTCGGGTAATTCCAGTTTGCGGAGGGAAGTGACGGCTGTGACATACGAAATTCCTTCGATGATCCGTTCAAAGACGGGTTTTCAGATGAAAAGATTTGGCTCGCGTCAGGTGCTCGTATCCGATTGCCGACAAGGTCACACCTCGGCCGGTATTCTTCACGCCGGTCCAGGCGAGCGCAGGGTCGAGATAGTCGCAGCGGTTCATAAAGAACGTGCCGGTTTCCACACGGCGTCCGATCGATAACGCAGCTTCTTCGTCGCTCGTAAATACACTCGCCGTCAAACCGTAGGGGCTGTCGTTCATCAGCTCGATGGCTTGCTCATCTCCGGTCACCGGCATGATGCCGACCACTGGACCGAAACACTCATCGTTCATCAGCGTCATGCCGTGATCGACGTCCACGAACAGGCCCGGCGCCACATAGGGCGTGCCGGCGCGCGACATGTCGAAGCGAGTTTCATCGATCAGATTTTTTGCGCCTTTGGCGAGCGCCTCGGCAATGACGGTCCGCACTCCATCGGCGGCTGCGGTACGGACTACCGGCCCCAACGTGGTTTGCGCATCAAGCGGATTGCCCAGCACATACTGATTCGTCAGCGCCACCGCGCGCTCGATAAAATCCTTGTACAGAGGCTGCGCCACATAGATTCTCTGGATGCCGCAGCATGACTGCCCTGAGTTGAAGAAGGCGCCATCGACCAGTGTCTCCACGGCGTAGTCGAGATTGGCATCGCTTCGTACGTAGGCCGGATCGTTGCCGCCCAATTCCAGCCCAACGCCGATAAACCGCCCGGCCGCCGATTCCTCGACAATGCGTCCGCCGCCCACCGAACCGGTGAAACAGACAAAGCCGATCTCGCTCGCGCGTATCAATCGGCGCACACGTTCATGATCCGCATGCAGATACTGGAACACGCCCTCGGGCAATCCGGCCTGGACAAAAGCCTGATGAATGAGCTCGGCACACAAGGGTGTCTGGTCGGAGTGTTTGAGAATAACGGCATTGCCTGCGAGCAATGCCGGGACAATGCTGTTGACTGCCGTCAGCAACGGGTAATTCCATGGCGCGATAGTGAGCACAACGCCAACCGGTTCACGCGATATAAACCGCGTAAAGCCTTCCTGCGGCGCCACTTGCACGAGCTTCAACGCATCTTCGGCAATCGCCATCATGTGGCGTGCCCGTGAGGCAAAGCCGTCCACTTCGCCGGCGGTATAGCGCAACGGGCGTCCCATCTGACGCGTAATTGCCTCGCCAACGGCCGCCTTGTTTTCGATGAAGAGTTCAACGGCCCGGCCAACCAGTGCCAGCCGCTCCGACAGCGGTCGTGCAGCCCACGCCTTCTGCGCAGTTTTCGCGTGCTGTAGTGTTTGCTGGATCTGCGATTCGCTCGCATAAGGCCGGCGCACGAATTCGCTGCCGTCAATCGGGCTAATGGTAATCAGGTCTTCTTTCATAGTGGGCTCGGATGTTTTGACTTAGATAATCTCGAAGTAGCGGGCGAGTTCCCAATCGGTGACATGGCGGCGGAACTGCCGCTCTTCCCATTCGCGGGTCGCGACATAATGTTCGACGAACGCCTCGCCAAACAAGGTCTTCGCGGCTTCCGAATGGCGCAGCCGCTGCGCGGACTCCCACAGGGTGCAAGGCAATTTCAGATGAGCGGGGAATTCCTGCGTATAGGCGTTTCCCTCGACAATCTGCCCCGGATCCAGGCCTTGTTCAATGCCATGCAAGCCGGCGCCCAGCGCGGCTGCCAACGCAATGTAGGGATTTGCATCGGCCGAACCAATGCGAACTTCAACACGCTGGGATTTTTCCGAACCCGGGATCAGGCGCAAGGCCGTCGTTCGATTTTCGACGCCCCATGTTGCATCCAGCGGCGCCCAATAGCCCGGCACCAGACGTGAATAGCTATTGACGGTCTGCGCGAACATCGACATGAATTCCGGCAGATAGCGTTGCACACCCGCCATGAAACTGGCTTGCTTGGCGCTCATGTTGTAGGGACGGCTTTCGTCGTAAAACGCCGACTTGCCGGTGCTCGCCTCACGCAACGACAAGTGGATATGACCGCTCTGTCCCGGGTGGTCATGCGACCATTTCGCCATGAAGGTCGCCATCAGATTATTTTTCTGAGCCAGCGCCTTGGTAAAGGTCTTGAACAATATGGCCTTGTCGCCCATCGCCGCCGCGCCGTCAACCGCGAGCGCAGCCTCCAGCACGCCGGGACCGGTTTCGGTATGCAAGCCCTCGATCGGCATGTCCATCTGCTCGCACATATCTAGCAATTGCCGATAGAAATCGCCTTCGACGGTACTGCGCAGCACCGAGTAGCCGAAATTGCCCGGCGTCCAGTTCTTCAAGCCGCGATAGTTTTTTTCGCGCACCGAATGCGGCGTTTCTTCGAACATGAAGAATTCATATTCAAGCGCGGCGGAGACATCGAATCCCATGTCGCTTGCGCGCTTCAATACGCGCTGCAATAAACCTCGCGGGCAAATTGCTTCGGCATCCCCAACAAATTCAGCGAGGAAGAACAGCATGTCTTCGCCGTCGCCCTGTTCCAGCGGCAACCGGCGGCAGCTCTCCGGCACGATGCGCACCATGGCGTCCGGATAGGCCGTGTGCCAGCCGGTGTATTTCGTGTTGTCGTACATTTGGTCGTCGGCGTCCCAGCCCAGTACGACATTGCAGAAGGCGAATCCCGAACGCAGCGCCCCGAGGAATTTGTCCTTGCGCAGATATTTTCCGCGCAAGATGCCGTCGATATCGGACAGGCCCACTTTGATATGCGTCAGCCTGCTTGCCTCCACCAGACGAATCGCATCTTCCACCGTCTTGATTGCCCGTTCGGGCTTCGCTTGCGCATCCATATTCAGTCTCCGTGTTATCGCTCTTTTTTCGGCTGATTCATCTTAGGAACGAGAAAATTGCAGATCAACAACAATCGGTATTGGTTATGGTGCTGATCGGCTGGGGTAATACTCGGCGACTTGTGGCTTAGCCTGCTACCGGTGCGAACCCGCCCAATCACCGCTCGCTCAGCGCCACTTTAGGGCATCCCGTAGGGCGTCCCTGCGCCGCCGGTCGCCCCGCCAATCGCGGCTAAAGACCTTTCGTCACCCAACGGCCAAGGCATCCTTGCCATTGGCACAACTCTTGTGTATGAAGTTAAAAACTACTTCAAGCGGGACGCGCATTCCCAAAGGGTTTCCATTGATTACTCGACTGGTACAGATCTTCAACGACTCGGGCGCCAAGGTACGGAGCAAGCTTTTCGGCATTTACGGCTTACTGATTGCGATCAATGTCCTCGCCTGGGTTTGGGCGCTCGTGGCGTTCCGCCATCATCCGGTGCTCCTTGGAACTGCCTTGCTGGCCTACGGATTCGGACTGCGTCATGCGGTGGATGCCGACCACATTGCAGCTATTGACAATGTCACCCGCAAGCTCATGCAGGAGAAAAAACGGCCGGTTACGGTCGGCTTCTTCTTTTCCCTTGGGCACTCGACCGTCGTCGTGCTCGCGTCTGTCGGGGTGGCTGTTGCAACGTCGGCCATGCAAGGGCGATTCGATCACTACAAGGAAATTGGCGGAGTGGTCGGCACGTTGGTGTCGGCGTTATTCCTGTTTGCGATCGCGCTGATGAACCTGATTATCCTCAGGTCGATCTATAAAGCGTGGCGCAACATCCGGAATGGCGGCGCGTATGTCGATGACGATTTCGATCTGCTTCTGGCTGATCGCGGATTTCTGGCCCGCCTCTTTCGCCCGCTGTTTCGCATGATCACGCGAAGCTGGCAAATGTATCCGCTAGGTTTCCTGTTCGGTCTTGGATTCGATACCGCGACCGAAATTGGCTTGCTCGGCATAGCGGCCACCCAGGCGTCGCAAGGGCTGTCTCCCTGGGCGATCATGGTGTTCCCGGTACTGTTCAGCGCCGGCATGTCTTTGATCGACACGCTGGACGGTCACCTGATGCTCGGTGCCTACGGATGGGCCTACCTTAAGCCGATCCGGAAGATCTACTACAACATGACCATCACGCTGGTGTCCGTGATCGTGGCTATTGTGATTGGCGGAATAGAAGCGCTTGGGCTGCTTGCAGATCAGTTGAAGCTGCAAGGTCCGGTATGGGATGCAATAGGGACCCTGAACGATAATTTCGGCACGCTGGGCTTTGTCATCATCGGCATTTTCGTCTTTAGCTGGATCGTGTCGGTCGTGATCTATCGCGCCAAGCGTTTTGATGAGCTGGAGGTTAGCCGCTAGACCCATACGCTAGCCGGCGTTGTCGCGAAGATGCGCAAGTTGTCCACACATGAATGAAACTAATAGGACGATGAAAACATGTCCCTTGTTGAATAACACGGCGGCATTCAGACTGTGGGCCACTCGGTTAAGGACGCATTATGGCTCGCACTCATCTACACGGTTTTCCGCGCATCGGCGCGCAACGCGAACTCAAGTTCGCGCAAGAGGCTTTCTGGCGCGGGGAGTGCGACGAAGCTCATGTGCGTAACGTCGCAGCGGTTTTGCGTGCGCGCCATTGGGCGTTGCAACGCTCGGCCAAGCTGGATTTTGTAGCAGTTGGCGATTTCGCCTACTACGACCAGATGCTGAACGTGACTGCGTTACTGGGCGCATTGCCGGAGCGGTTCAAATTTGGCCCGTCGGCGCTCTCGCTCGCCCAATATTATGAACTGGCGCGAGGCAACCAGGCGCAGCCCGCCATGGAGATGACCAAGTGGTTCGACACCAACTATCATTACCTTGTGCCGGAGCTGAGCCCGGACACCACATTTAATGGCGGCGTGGATTGGTTCTTCGATGAAATCGATGAAGCACTAGCACTGGATCACTCGATCAAGCCGGTGCTTATCGGCCCGATTACGTACCTATGGCTATCCAAGAGTCCCGTTCCCGCCTTTGACCGGCTTTCACTTCTGCCGAAGCTCGTGATTCGCTATATGCGCATTCTCGACCAGTTGAAAGAACGCGGGATTGAATGGTGTCAACTGGACGAACCGGCACTGTGCCTGGATCTGGATGATGAATGGCTCGAGGCGTTTCATGCGGCCTACGATGTGCTTGGCGCGTCAGGCAGCAAGGTCATGCTGGGCACGTATTTCGACACAACCGCTCAGCACGCGCCGCTTGTCGCGACACTTCCTGTGCAGGGTGTTCATATCGACCTGATCAGGGCGCCTGAACAACTGGACGCATGGCGCGCGGCACTGCCAGAGGACAAAGTGCTCTCGGTGGGTGTGATCGATGGCCGGAATATCTGGCGGGCGGACCTGAGTAAAATTGTCGACTCGCTTCGGAGTTTAAGTGTGGAACGTTCGGATAACTTATGGATTTCACCGTCCTGTTCGTTGCTGCATGTACCGGTCACGCTTGCCTCTGAGAAGAAGCTCGATAACCGTTTGACGTCGTGGCTTGCCTTCGCGACTGAGAAGCTTGATGAAGTTGCTGCTATTGCGCTCGCGTTAAAAAATCCAACGGAGGCCGAATCTGCACTCGCCGCGTCGAACACAGCGCTCGATACGCGACGCAATTCGGACGCGGTCATCAATACCCTTGTGCAGCGAAGAACTGCTGCCATCACTCAAGCGATGGCGAGCCGTAAAAGTCCTTATGCCATCCGCAAGCGAGTGCAGCGGCATACGCTCAGGCTTCCGCTCCTGCCGACCACGACCATTGGTTCGTTCCCCCAGACAACCGCGATCCGGCAAGCTCGCGCAGCGTACCGGCGCGGAGAACTGGGCGCACTGGATTACCTGGAACGCATGCGCGCGGAGATAACGACCGCCGTGCGCAAGCAGGAAGAACTCGGGCTCGACGTCCTCGTGCATGGCGAAGCGGAACGCAGCGACATGGTCGAGTTTTTCGCGGAGAAGCTATGGGGATGTGCGCTGACGGAGCACGGCTGGGTTCAGAACTACGGCTCGCGCTGCGTCAAGCCGCCGATTATCTACGGCGATATCTATCGTCCGGAGCCCATGACGGTGGACAACATGTGCCATGCGCAATCGCTGACCGACCGCGTGATGAAGGGCATTCTTACGGGCCCGGTGACCATGCTCCAGTGGTCTTTTGTCCGTGACGATCAACCCCGCGAAACAACGGCGCTGCAGCTTGCGTTGGCTATCCGCGACGAGGTAATGGACCTTGAAAAGGCGGGTATCCGCATCATCCAGATCGATGAACCGGCGTTCCGCGAAGGCTTGCCATTACGTCAGGCCGAGTGGCCCGCTTACCTTGACTGGGCAACCCGCGCTTTCAAGATCGCCGCTAGCGGCGTCTCCGATGCAACGCAGATTCACACCCACATGTGCTATTCCGAGTTCAATGACATCCTGCCTTCCATCGCAGCGCTGGATGCCGACGTGATCACGATCGAGACATCGCGCTCATCAATGGAACTGCTGGACGGCTTCGGTGCGTTCGCTTATCCGAACGGAATCGGGCCAGGCGTGTATAACTCACACGCAGCGCGGGTGCCGAGCGTGGAAACAATGCAGCGCCTGCTTGAGCGTGCATGCGAGGTCGTTCCTGCGGAGCATCTGTGGGTCAACCCTGACTGCGGCTTGAAAACGCGCGCTTGGCCGGAGACAGAAGCGGCATTGACCAACATGATCCTGGCGGCCCGCGCCGTGCGAGAGGCGTTGACTGCGAAAAGCAGGGAAATAGCGGAGGTCTGAGCGGCTTGACGCCCGCAAGCGGCAGACGCCCAAGTCCACCCGAGCTTACCCGTAAAGAACCGCTTCGAAGCGAGGTTCTGCCATGCCGTGGCTCGTCCGTGCTACTGTATTTGGCTTGGCTTCGTTGATTTTGTACTTTACTCACCACGCCCTTTCGGGACGCTCTGGACGCTTATGAAAAAAGTATCGCTGCTGCTTACTCTTGCTGTTATTGCTTCGTCATCGGTTTATGCCGCCACGGGTGCGACCGAAACGCTACCCTCCGGCGTCACCGTAACGCAGATCAAGGAAGGTACCGGCGCTCAGCCTACCGCCGCCGACACCGTGACCGTCAACTATCGCGGCACCCTCGCGAACGGCACCGAATTCGACTCCTCGTATAAACGTGGGCAGCCGGCATCGTTCCCCCTCGGTCAGGTCGTCCCGTGCTGGACGCAAGGCCTTCAGAAAATGAAAGTGGGCGGCAAGGCCAAGCTCGTCTGCCCGCCGGCAACAGCCTACGGCGAACGCGGCGTAGGCCCGATCCCACCGAACAGCACGCTGACGTTTGAAGTCGAGTTGTTGAAAATCGGCAACTAAAGCCTGTACGACGCGCATTCGCTTCAATGCAATCAGGCGAACCCGCGTACCCCGTGCTATTGCGATATCTTTTGCTTTTTCGCAATAGCACGGCTGCGTAACATCCGTGTAATGCCGTCAAATAGATCCATGGATGAAGCGAGCGCTTAATCTCACTCCAATGGAAAACCCTCCCTGCATACTGCTATACGCACCCTATAAGCGTGCTATACGCGTCCTATATGTTTTCCGTCAAGACGGCCGATTCCGAATCAGCGGATTGACGGGCGCAAAGTAAATTCATTGGCGGGGACAGCACACACAAACCTGTCACTTACACGAAGTAAGATACGCGCTGGGCCGCTCAGTGCGGCCTTGGAGCAGCAACGGCCAGCGGTCAGAGCCGGACTCCGCTAATCCGGAATCCGCTGCCAGAATTGTCGGTCTGATACAAATCAACGGGTAGGTCGCGGTTCGCAAACGATTCCCTTCAGTTGCAGTTTTAATAAGCGTCCGGTAACATTAATTCGCCGGTGGAACTGATTTTTTACTAAACCGGTTCCCTGCCGGGACTGCCTGGATAAGCAATTTTCTGTCGTTTTTTTAAGTGACGGATAGGGCAAGCAAAGGCGCCGCGCAAAAGTCTCCCTGCATAACCCGTTGTCGAAGGGCCAAAATCACTAAACAGGCCGTCGAGACCGGTGTTAATAAAAAGAGGGCTGTATCTTAGTCACTTCCACCATGGCGACGCTGTGATCCGACACACCCTGGGCGGCTTGCTACTGGTGATCTTGTGCCTCGGCCGTGCGGTCGCGGCAGGTCCCGCTTGCACACGGCCCTTGACGCTTGCGCTGCACGATCACGGCCTGCTTTATTCGGCCGATACCGACACTGGTATCGATAAAGACTTCGCCGATGAACTGATCCGCCGCAGCGGCTGCCAGATTAAGGTCAGCCTCATGTCGCGTGCGCGCATCTGGCAATTGATCGAATCCGGTGCGCTCGATTTCAGCTTGTCCGGCATCACCAACGCCGAGCGCGATCGCTTTGCGTCGTTCGCCTGGTACTTCAGCGACAAATACTATTTGCTGGTGCGCAAGGACGCAGGCATGCATCAGCTGGCCGATTTCGAGCGCAGCGACCAGTTTCAACTGGGCGTAATCCGCAGCTTCCGCTACAGCGATTCCGCCAACAAGCTGGTCGACACCCTCGCGGCCCAGAACCGTGTCAGCCAGGCCGGCGGGCTGGCGCCGCTCTACGAGGCGCTGATCCACCAGCGTATCCAGGGCATGATCATGGAGCCCTTCGATTACCCCGCGCTGGACGAAAAAAAGATCCGCGATGTCACCACGATCATCGAATTCAACGATCCCGCCATTCCGCATGGCCTGATCATGTCGAAGAAAGCGCTGTCGCCCGCCGAGCAGGACAAGTGGCGCGCGCTGGTGAACGAGATGCGCGCGGACGGAACCGTGCTGCGAATTTTCGAGAAGTATTTCAAACCCGATCTGGCTAAATCCATGGTCGATTTCCAGGCACCCCCGTGACCTGGGCTCGCCTGGTGTTGCTGCCCCTGCTGATCTTGTCCGCCGCGCTCGGCGTCACATGGATCGTGTGGGATCACGAGCGGCAAGCTTCCCAACACGAGTTACTCTCCCAGTTCGATTTTTCACTGGGCGACGTGGTCAGCCGCGTCGAACAGCGTATGTCGACTTACGAGCAGATGCTGCGCGGTGTGCAGGGCCTGTTCGCCGCCACCGGCACGATGGACCGCGACAAATTCCGCGACTACGTCAGCGCGCTCAATCTCGATGCCAATTTTTCCGGCATCCAGACTATTGGGGTGATCGACTGGGTGCCGGGGGCGCGCAAGGACGCTCATGTTGCCGCGATGCGCCAGCTGGGTTTTGCCGGCTATACCATCCAGCCGCGGGGACCGCGTGAGAACTACGCGCCGATCATCCAGCGCGAACCGTCTGCGTCCAGCGTCCGCGCCCCGCTCGGCGTGGATTCCTGGGCCGATCCTGTGCGGCGGGAGGCCATGGAGCGGGCCCGCGATTCCGGCATGGTGGCGGCTTCCGGGAAAGTCCGCCTGGGCGTGGACGTCGGACCGGATGCAAAACCCGCTTTCATCCTGTACTTGCCGATCTACACCCGGGGCCAGCCGCACGACAGCGTCGCCGAGCGTCGGGCGCATCTGGCCGGCTGGGTGTATGCATCGTTTCGCATGCACGACGTCATCGCAAGCTTGTACGGCGATACCATGCCCGGCCTCGCGTTAGCCATCTACGACGGCGTCGAGCCGTCCACCGGGGCCTTGCTGTATCGCTCCCGTTCCGCCGAAGAGCAGCATCAGCCGCCGCTCATTTCAGCCAGCGAATACCTGGTGGTGGGCGGGCATAACTGGACGCTCTCGATGCGGACCCTCGACGACTTCAAGGGCCGCTTCGGACGTAATGCCGAAGTACTGATCGCCGTCGCCGGCACGGGTCTGAGCCTGCTGCTCGCGCTCCTCGCGTGGTTGATGGCCACCGGCCGCGGCCGTGCGATGCGGTTGGCCTCCAAGATGACCCGCGAGTTGCGCGAGAGCGAAGAGAAGTTCCGGGCCATCGCGGATTGCACGGTGAACTGGGAAGTCTGGTGGGGAACGGATGGCAAGCCGCGCTGGATCAATCCATCGGTTAAGGACTACACCGGCTATACCGTCGAAGAATGCATGGCCATGCCCGATCTCGCCGGCACGCTGATCCATCCCGACGACATGCCCCGCGTCGCCCCCGAATTCCTGAGGGGACTCCAGGGCTCTCGCGGCGACGACCTCGAATTCCGCTGCGTTCGCAAGGATGGAACGCTGGTCTGGCTGTCCGTTTCCTGGGTTCCAATCACCGACGCCAGAGGTGTCTTGACGGGGTTCCGGACCAGCGGACGCGACATCACCGACCGCAAGCAAGTCGAAGCCGAATTGCGCATTGCGGCAGTTGCCTTCGACTCGCTCGAAGCCATGATGGTCACCGATGCCAACAACACCATCTTGCGGGTCAATTCGGCGTTCACCGAATGCACCGGTTACACGACTGACGAGGCGGTGGGTCAGACACCTCGACTGCTTCGCTCGCATCATCACGACGCTGCTTTTTTCAGGGAGATGTGGGAGACGATTCACCACATCGGGGGCTGGCAGGGCGAGATCTGGGGGCGTCGCAAGAATGGTGAGGTCTATCCGAAATGGCTGACGATTTCGGCGGTGACGGGCGAGGGCGGCGTCGTCAGTCACTACGTGGGCACGCATCACGATATTACCGAACGCAAGATCGCGGAAGAGCGCATCAAGGAGTTGGCTTTCTTCGATGCACTCACGCGTTTGCCCAACCGCACATTACTGCTGGATCGCCTGACGCAAGCCATCACGCTGAGCGCACGAAGTGGGGCGTGCGGGGCGTTGCTGTTCATCGACCTGGATCACTTCAAGACGCTCAACGACACCCTGGGCCACGACAAAGGTGACCTGCTGTTGCAACAAGTGGCGCAGCGCCTGGCCGCTAGCGTACGCGAGGGCGATACCGTCGCGCGAGTAGGCGGCGATGAATTCGTGGTGGTGCTCGGAAGCCTCCATGAAACCTGGCAGGAAGCGGCCAGCCAGACAGAGGGCATGGGCGAAATCATCCTTGATGTCCTGGGCAAGTCGTACCAGCTTGATGATGTCGATTACCGCAGTACGGCCAGCATCGGTGCAACCGTGTTCCGCGGCCACCAGACATCGATCGACGAGCTTCTGAAGCAGGCGGACCTCGCCATGTACAAGTCGAAGGAACTGGGGCGCAACGCGCTGTGTTTCTTCGACCCGGCCATGCAGACCGTGGTAGTGGAACGGGCAGCGCTCGAGGCGGGTTTGCGCAAGGCCATAGAGGGCAATCAGTTCGTGCTGCATTACCAGGCGCAGGTGCTCGATGGCGAAGGGGTTGTTGGAGCCGAGGCCCTCGTGCGCTGGCAGCATCCCGAACGCGGCATGGTGCCGCCAGCCAATTTCATTCACCTCGCCGAAGAGACCGGGATGATCCTGGCGTTGGGCAACTGGGTGCTCGAAACCGCGTGTACGCAACTGGCGTTGTGGGCCATGCGGCCCGACATGTCCCACTTGACGATTGCTGTCAATGTCAGCGCGCAGCAGTTCCGCGAGCCTGATTTCGTGGCCAAGGTGTTGAACGTCATCCGCCGGACGGGCGCCAACCCAAACCGGCTGAAGCTGGAACTGACCGAGAGCGTGCTGGTGGACAACGTGCAGGACATCATCGAAAAGATGCACGCACTCAAGGCCCGGGGCGTGGTTTTTTCACTCGATGATTTCGGCATCGGCTATTCGTCGCTTTCGTATTTGAAGCGCTTGCCGCTGGATCAATTGAAGATCGATCAGTCATTCGTGCGCGACGTGCTTATCGATCCAAACGATGCGGCGATTGCCAGGACGATTGTCGCGCTGGCGCAAAGCCTGGGCTTGGGGGTTATCGCCGAAGGCGTGGAGACCGAAGAGCAACGCGACTTCCTGGCCGGCGCCGGCTGTCATGCTTACCAAGGGTTCTATTTTTGCCGGCCCCTGCCCGTTGAAGGATTTGAAGAGTTTGCGTGCAGGGGATGGACGAAGCCGAAAGCGGTGCGTGCATAACTCGGCTTAACCCGGCGGCGTGAATTCAGATTCGCAAGTCGGTCAGGATCTGTTCCGCTAAAAAATCACAGGGCGGCCGGTTCGATCCCGCGCTGCGCGCGAGCACGATTTCCAGGTCGGGCAGGGCGGGCAAGCCGTCAGCGCTGCCGAGTTGGAGAAATCGTTCCGGAATGCTGCATCGGGACAACGGGGCAATCGCCAGCCCCGCTTCGACCATGCTGAAAAGGCCCATCAAACTGGGGCTTTCATAAGACGTGCGATAGCTGATCTTCGCCCGTTCCAGCGCGTGGATCGCCTTGGACCGCGCAACGCTGCCCGGTGCGAAGACGGCGATAGGCAACGGCCGTTCTTTCCATACTTCGTTGCCGACCGCGCAACCGGCCCAGACCATGGGTTCTAGACGGATGAAATCACCGCTCAATCCCTTCATCCGCGTCATGCAGGCAAGATCGATCTTGCCCTCCTTGATGAGCGGCGCCAGCGCATTGCTCGGCATGCCGATTACCTGGATCTCGACCTTGGGGTAAGTCGCGGAAAATTTTCTCAGCACCGAGGGCAGGAGAGACGACGCGTAGTCGTCCGGCACTCCAATGGCCACTCGCCCCCTGACGTCCGGGCGGACGATGGAGGCCCAGGCTTCATCGCGCAAGGCAAGCAACCGGCGCGCATAGGCGAGCAGCACATGGCCGTCTTGCGTCAGCGTGAGGTTGCGCGGTTTGCGCAAGAGCAAGGATTTCCCCAGCGACGCCTCCAGCGCCTTGATCTGCATGCTGACGGCGGATTGCGAACGATGCACGAGTGCTGCGCCGCGCAGGAAGCTGCCTGTGTCGGCAACGGCAACGAACATGGAGAGCGCGTCGAGATCGAATGTTTTCATGGGTGTTGAAGGGGTGTGAAGTCATCAGAAAAACTGAACCAAGTCTTCAATATAACTCGCTTTCCTGAATCCGGCAGGCCTTGCATACTGGCGTCCCTCAACGTGAAAACGCCGGAAAAGAAACGATGTCGATGACCTACGATGACTTCAGGAAGCTCGGAATAAAGATCGATATGACGCGCGGAAAGCCGTCTTCGGAACAACTTGATCTCTCATCGGATGCCCTGGCCAACGCCCTGAAAGCGGGTGAGTTCATGTCGCGCGATGGCATCGATTGCCGCAACTATGGTCATGCGCTGGGTTTGCCCGAAGCACGTGAACTCGGCGCCGATCTGCTTGGGACTGCTGTGGAGCAGGTGGTGGCTGCGGGCAATTCAAGTCTTGAGTTGATGCACGATGCCATCGCGTTTGCCATCCTGCATGGCATGACTGACGGCAAGCCGTGGCGCAATGAGAGCGATATCGCGTTCCTTTGCCCCGTGCCGGGATACGACCGCCATTTCGCGATCTGCGCGGCGCTTGGCGTGCGCATGATCCCCGTGCCGCTGACCGGCAATGGCCCCGATATGGATTTTGTCGAAGCACAGGTCGCCGCCGATCCGTCCATCAAGGGCATCTGGTGCGTACCGCTCTATAGCAATCCAACCGGCGAAATCTACTCAGCCGAAACCATTCGCCGTCTCGCTTCGATGCCAACAGCCGCGCCCGATTTTCGCCTGTTCTGGGACGACGCGTATCGCTTCCATCATCTGACTGAGCAGAAGCACACCACGGTGAACATGATCGATGCCTGCGCGGCGGCGGGGCATCCGGATCGTGCGCTGGTGTTCGCGTCACTGTCCAAGATCACGATCGCGGGCGCTGCGTTGGCGTTCGTTGCATCGTCGCGACGTAACATCGACTGGTGGCAGCGTTGTTCGTCTATCAGGACCATTGGTCCGGACAAGCTCAATCAGCTTCGGCACGTACGATTTTTGCGGGACCGGCAGACTTTGGAGAGTTTGATGGAGCGGCATCGGGCACTGTTGCGACCCAAGTTCGACGCGATGACAACGACGTTCGCCGAGATCCTTGCCGATCTGCCGGACGTGTCCTGGACCGTGCCGCAAGGAGGCTATTTCATCAGCCTCTATAGCCCCGATGGCCTCGCGAAACGCACGGTCGCGCTGGCTGCCGACGCCGGTATTGCAATGACGCCGGCAGGCGCTGCGTTCCCTCATGGTCTCGATCCACGCGACCGGCATCTGCGCGTTGCACCGACCTTTCCCTCACTCGATGAAGTGAAGCGAGCGGCGCTAGGTATTGCATTGTCATTGCGCCGCGCGGTGGAAGAACAGCGGTGAGCGTGCTAAGCCATCACTGCGAGTTGGCGAGACCGCTTCTGCAAACCGGCGTATCCCTTCGTGTGCTCGGCACGAGGAATGACAATCCGATGAGGATGACCGACGCCCCCGATGCCAGCCCGTACACCGGCTGAAACGAACCGAACAGCGCCTTGCATAGTCCTCCCATGACGTTGCCCAACGCGCCGCCCACGCCGAACGCCGCCTCGCAGATTCCGCACACCAACGCTGCCAGCGCTGGGGCGCTCGTCTTACCGACATACGCATGCAGCAGACCGAAGATCGGGAAGAAAGAGAATCCGAATGCGACTGCCGCGACCATCAGGGCGTAACCGCCCGGACGCGACGCCGCGATCAGCGACGCGCACAAGAGCAGCACTCCCGCACTGACCAGTGCGGCACGCATGCCATCTCGCTGCGCGCGGCCATTTCGATCAGGACTGCCGTGCATATCGCCGATCATGCCGAGCACCAGGCCGCTCACCACGCCTACCAGCCCGACGAGCGCCCACGCGTGCGCGGTTACATCGAGACCCAGATGCAGGTCGTCGTGGGAATAAGCAGAGAAGTAGGTGATGAACGGGACACCGGCAAAACCGCATAACACTGCGATTCCGTACACCAGCAGGAATTTTTTAGCGAGCATGGGCCGCAGTCCCGGGCTTTTGAATTGGCGCGGCGGCGTTGCCGATGCCCGGCGAAACCGTTTAAACATGAGGACCATCACCGCGCTCAATACGGTGGTCAACATGGCGGTCACGAGCCAGACAGACCGCCAGCCCCACGATGCAAGCAACGCCGGCACCATCAGCCCGTTCAGCAAGACCCCGAAGTTCGTGCCGCTGCCGATGACGCCGATGGCTTTCGCCCGATGGCGCTCATCGATCAACGGCGCGATCAGCGCCATCATCGGGACCCAAGTCGCGGCGGCGCAGGCATTGAGCGTGACCAGGGCGAAGCCCATCATCCATGTGTTGTGGGCGAATGCGAGGCCGGTGAGGTCGAGCGCTGACAGCGCGGTTGCGACGAGCACGACCCGGGCCGCGCCAAAACGGGCGGCCGCGATGCCTGATAACAGAGCCATTGCGACATTAGCCATTTGCCGTGCGGCCGTGATGTACCCGGCCTGTGCATAGTTAAAGCCGATGTCCTGCTTCATCTGCGGCAGGACGACGGGAAAGAGGTATACGCCGAACCCGTAAGTGGCAGCGATCACGCCGGTCAGCAGCAGCGTGACGGCCAGTTGATTGGCGAAGTCAGGCGAAACGCGAGGCGAAACATCCATGGCGGGATACCGAGAGAAGTCGTTGGATTTATTCTCGGCGTCCTTGCTTTATGATGGAAATGATTTAATTTACTATCATTGATTAAGCTTCGTCATCATTGAGTCTGACCATGAACCTCGATCTTGCCCTCCTGCGCGCGTTTGTTGCTGTCACCGAAGCCGGCGGTTTTACCAAGGCAGCGCGACGGCTGAACCTGACGCAATCTGCGATCAGTCACCAAATACGGCGCCTGGAAGACGAAGTGGGACGGCCGCTTTTATATCGAACCACGCGCAGTTTGACCCTGACTGAAGATGGCGACGATTTCCTGCGTTACGCAATGCAAATCCTGAATGCGATGGATGCGGTGACGCAGCGTTTTCAATCGTCACCGGCTTCGGGTGTTGTGCGTTTTGGAGCGCCGGATATCTTCATGGGTGAGCGGTTACCTGTTTTGCTGACGCAGTTTTCCCGGGCGTTTCCGAATGTGCGGCTGGATGTGAGCGTGGGCATGAGTCTTGATTCGCAGGCGATGGTTGCCGCGGAAGAGCTGGATTTGGCCGTGGTGCTGTGCGAGCAAGGAGACGCGGGTCAGGGCACTGAAGGAATGGTGTTGCGGCGCACGCGGTTTGTCTGGGCGGCGGCTGAGTCGTTTGAAGTGCGTGCGGGGGCGTCGCTGCCGCTCGCGTTTTTTCCGGCGCCGTGTGTGAATCGGCGAGTGGCGCTCGAGGCGCTTGATGGCTTGCCGGTGGATTGGCATGTTGCGTTTACATCGTCGAGTCAGTCGGGGATACGTGCTGCTGTGATGGCGGGGCTTGGGATTACGCCGTTGACTCGCGATGACCTGGAGCCGGGGATTGTGGCGGTCGATGGGCAGTTTGGGTTGCCGGCGTTGCCGGAGGCGGAGTTTAGGTTGCTGTGGGGGAAGGGGGAGCCGACGCTCGCCGCGCAGGAGTTTGGCAGGCTGGTGCTCGATGCGCCGGTCGAGCGGCCGTTACGGGCGAGTGCGGAGCAGTTTGCATGAAAGGGGGGCACGGGGAGGGGGTCGGGTTTGGCGGGTTCAGGGTTAGCGGTCGGGGTTAGTTGGGTTGCGCGGGTTCTGCGTTAGCGGTTCTGGGTCAATGCCGGGTTGCACGGGTTCTGCGTTAGCGGTCTGAGTCAATGCCGGGTTGCTGCTTTCCAGGTCTTCGCGCGTTTTGTGTTAGCTGATTTCTTTATCACTATTAGCCACTGCGCGTGGCGGCGCGTCATTTCTTTGTCCAAAGCGACAAAGAAACGAAGCAAAGAAAACGCTTTCACCGCTCTACCCTAAGTGTCCACAGCGTGCAGTTCCATTTCATGGGTGCCCCAAAAGCACGGTGCTCGCCAGAGCCACGGATGTGTGAAACCCTCTTTCTCGCGAATCCTGACAGTAAAACGCTTCGCCCCGTACGCTCTCGGGCTAGCACTAGCGACTGAACCTGCCCAAGGGACACCCCGCGCTATCCGCGGAAAACCTTCCACCGAATTTGTACGCATGCCGAACCATTTTTTAAACCACCAAGAAATGAATCTACATAAGGCCTAACCCGGCAAATAACAATGCAAACTGATAGCTAACCCGCGAAGCACCACAGCGGCAAATACGGGTGGGGCGGTGCGGGTTTCTATGGCAAGGGTGCTTGCCCGAGAGCGTACGGGGCGAAGCGTTTTAATGTCAGGATTCGCGAGAAAGAGGGGTTCACACATCCTCCGCTCTTGCGAGCACCGTGCTTTTGGGGCACCCATGAAATGGAACTGCACGCTGTGGACACTTAGGGTAGAGCTGTTAAAAGCGTTTTCTTTGCTTCGTTTCTTTGTCGCTTTGGACAAAGAAATGACGCGCCGCCACGCGCAGTGGCTAATAGTGATAAAGAAAACATCCAACATAAAACGCGCGAAGACCTGAAAAGCAGCAACCCGGCATAGACTCCGACCGCCAACACCAGAACCTAGCAACCCCACCCCCGTCCACCGGCGCGAGCGAAAACCCCCCACGCCCTATATCTGCTCAGCAATGCTATACGCAGTCGCCGCCGACAGTGTCCATCCCAAGTGCCCATGCCCGGTGTTGTAGAACACCCCCCGCCGCTTACCGCGTCCGACCTTCGGCAACATGCTCGGCAGCATGGGCCTTAACCCCGCCCAAGGAATCACCCGCGATGTCGCCACGCCGGGGAAATAACGCCGCGTCCAATCCACGAGCGGTGCAACCCGGTCCGATCGAATATCGCGATTAAAGCCATTTCAGCCGTACCTGCAACGCGAAAACGGTCAGCGCCAAGCCGGCTAGTGACAATCTTCGCGCTCTCGTCGAGCAGGCTGACCCACGGCGCACCCTCGCGACTCGCTGCGTCATCCAGGCACACGGTGATCGAATAACCCTTCACCGGATAGATATTCACGTGGTCGCCAAGCATCGATGCAATCTGCCGGCTTGCCACGCCGGCGCACACCACGACGCGATCGAATTCATACCGCTGCTTATCACCCGCGATGCCGCCCTCCAGCACCCGCAATGCGGACGGACTATCGCCACGTTGCACGATATCCGCGATCTGCGCGTCGTAATGAAAGCGCACGCCACGCCGCTCGCAGGCTTCGGCCAGACCGCGCGTGAACTTGTGGATGTCGCCCGTCGAGTCGGACGGCGTGAAAAATCCACCGTGAAAATCGCCTTGCAACGTACACTCGATCGCGCGCATTTCGTCGTTCGTGACCGCGTGCCGATCAAGCCCGCCAGTCTGCAAAAGCTGGTTCACCTTCGCGGCGGTATCGAAGTCCTTCTTGTGCTGGTACATATGCAGGATGCCGCGTTGCTCGAGATCGAAGTCGATCCCTTCACGTTTAGCAATCCCAAACAGATGCTCGCGCGCGGCAATGGCAAGCCGCACTGTCTCAACAGTATTGGCCCGGTAGTTCGGGATCTGCCGCAGGAATTCGCCCATCCACGAATACTTGTGCCAACTCGGCGCGGGGTTGAGCAACAGCGGTGCGTCGCGCGTGAACATCCAGCGCAGGCCCTTGAGCACGGTGGCCACGCTGTTCCAGACCTCGGCGTTGCTGGCGGAAAGCTGGCCGCCGTTGGCGAACGATGTTTCCATCGCGGCGTATCGGTGACGCTCGAAAACGGTGACGTCGTGGCCGCGTTCGGAAAGGGCGTAAGCAGTCGTGACGCCGGTAATACCGGCGCCAATGATGGCGATTCGTGACATGACAAAGTCCAGATGAAAGTTGGGCATCGCCGGCGCTGCCGGCGTCTATGCCCCATCTGTCCGTGTACCTGAGAGTTTCAGTCGTGGCGTTGCACGCACGACATCCCCGTCGGTGGACGCATTAAAGCGTCGCTCTCCAGATGTTCCTGCTGCGCGGTCCTTTGGCCTGAGAGTTTCCGGGGCGGTTGCTCCGTCGGCGCCGTCACCATGTTGCCGTGACAGTCTCTCCCGCGCTAGCGATTAGAACCCCGCCAAGATACCGTCTAAAAATAAGGTCCGTCAGTAAAATCTATGGGCGAGTTCTGGCTCAGGAAGTTTGCCAAGTACGTGATATAGCGAGAGTTCCGTCATTTTGAAGGTGCGATATCCATAGGCTTTTCTCATAGTGACTTTGGCTTTG
>NZ_JBLKRU010000057.1:0-47402 GCF_047608185.1 Caballeronia eucalypticola | reverse complement strand
TTGTTGCTCATGCTTTTGACTCGTCTGCTTAATGCCTGCCACCATTTCCCTGGCTTCGTCTACGGTACCGCGCGCTTGTGCATGCATAGCAATACTATCGAGATCGATGTGCGCCCGCGCAAAGGCTCCAGAGCGTGCTGCTCAGGATGCCATCAACCCGCCAGGGGCTACGACCAACTGCCCCAACGCCGCTTCGAGTTCATCCCGATCTGGGGCTTTGCGGTGTTTTTACTGTACAGCATGAGGCGCGTGGAATGCAGGCGATGTGGGGTCAAGGTAGAGGAGGTGCCCTGGGCAATGGGCAAGCACCAGTTGACCAGGGCGTACATGCTGTACTTGGCGCACTGGGCGCGCAAGCTTTCATGGAAGGACACGGCACAGTCCTTCCACACCAGTTGGGAGAAGGTCCAACAGGCCGTGGCCTATGTCGTGCAATGGGGTCTGGAGCATCGCGAGCTGGGGCATATCCGGGCCATCGGCGTGGACGAAATCGCCTACGGTCGTGGTCATGAGTATCTGACACTGGTCTACCAGATCGAGGCGGGCTGCACGCGCCTGCTCTGGGTGGGCGAGAAGCGCACCAAAGAAGCGTTCCAGAAGTTCTTCGATATGATCGGCACGGAACTGGCGCAGGGCATCGAGTTTGTGTGTTCGGACATGTGGAAACCCTATCTGGACATGATCAAACTGCATTGCACAGGGGCGCTGAACATTCTGGACCGCTTTCACATCGTCGCTAAACTCAATCTTGCCATCGACGAGGTCCGTGCGGGCGAAGCACGCCAACTGGTCAAGGACGGCTACGAGCCGGTGCTTAAGAAGTCGCGCTGGTGTCTGCTCAAGCGCCCGGGGAACCTGACCGACTCCCAGCGCATCAAGCTGCGTGAGGTGCTGCGCTATAACCTCAAGAGCGTACGGGCCTACCTCTTCAAAGAATACTTCCAGCAATTCTGGGACTACGAGTCACCCGCATGGGCAGGCAAATTCCTGGATCAGTGGTGCAGCGAGGTCATGCGCTCGCGCATCGACCCGCTCAAGAAATTCGCTCGCACAGTACGCACCCATCGAGAGCTGTTGCTCAACTATTTCCGGGCGCGAAAGGCGTTCTCCAGTGGCATCGTTGAGGGACTGAACAACAAAGCCAAAGTCACTATGAGAAAAGCCTATGGATATCGCACCTTCAAAATGACGGAACTCTCGCTATATCACGTACTTGGCAAACTTCCTGAGCCAGAACTCGCCCATAGATTTTACTGACGGACCAAATGATTAGGGGGAAGTTGTTTCAGACATCGACTTGCGTCATTGCAGCACCATTGCATGTCGGGGCAGACTGATAGTGAAGACACACCCTGTGTCCGGGATGTCGCGCACGCTGAGAAGCCCGTCGCTTGCCTCCACGCTGCGGCGGGCAATCGAAAGTCCTAATCCGAGCCCTGTTCTGTCAACGCCGTTTTGTTTGAATGGCTGAAACATGCTTTCCACATCGGTTGCCGACAACCCCCCGCAGTGATCCTTTACATCGACCAGGATTCGGCCCGCCACAGCGTACGCGTCAAGACTGACCTCGGTGTGAAGGTGAGTGAACTTGAACGCGTTCTGCAGCAAATTCCCCAGCGCAGAGAATAGGAGATCCCGGTTCGCGCAAACTGCAAGATCTGCATCGACGTGAGACACCGTGAACACACACCCGTGAGCGCGGGCCGCGAGGTCCGCCGCCTGTTTGATCTCGCCAATGAAATCAGCCAGTGAGAACATTTGCGGTGGTGGCGGGCCTTCGGCTGTCAGCCGAACCTCAGCCAGAGAATGATCTATCAGGTCCCGCAGCCCGGTCAGGCTGCGCTCAAGCACTGATCCCGTCGCGCCTGAAAGGCTAAGATTGCCGGCTTTGGCCGCAGTGAAAGCGAGCGTTGCAGTCTGGAGGAAATTGCGCAGTTCATGGGCCAAAAATCCCAGGCGTTCATTCATCTCTTCGACGTGTTTGTCTGTCGAAGCTGAGTCGCGCTGATAACTGAATTCCGTCACCGCATCGGCAATCGCATTGTCCAGGCAGCGGTTGAGCGTTCGAAATTCGTCGATTTGAAACGGCGCATCGCGCTCATAGGCCAAGTCTGTAATCGCCTGACACAAATCGCCGTAGTCGTGGACGACCTGATCGACGGAAAACCCGAGCTCCAGGAGTTGTCGTCCATGCTGCGCGGCTGACATGCCAATCGCCGAAAACGACGGCTCGCCACCCGACGGGCCGGAAATCTTGCGACTATCCATGGGCTCGACCGTTTGTTCGATGCGCAGTGTCTGAATAAGCTGATCCAGAAAAAGCGGCACGCCGTTCTGCAACTGCTGCACAGTTGCCCCTCGGGCGGGCCGGTGCGCGACTTTTACGCGGCACCGCTCAATGAGGTCGTCGCGGTTGTTTGAAAGAAAATCGTGCATCATGATGCAATCCCTCGTTTTGTCGGCTGTACTTGCCTGAGCGCCTGCGGTCGCCACAGGACATTCGCTCAGGGGACGTGAACTTCGCTCAAGATGGCGAGTAGTTCAATTTGCCCCCCAGGCATACCCCCGCATGTCATGTGCGCATGCCCAACCGTAGGGCTAGTGCGCCAGTCGCGGACGACGCTGTATGGCCGTCAAATGGCCAACGGTCAAATGACGACGGTTAGCACGTACCATTTCGGCGGTTGGCATCAGCCTGAAACATTCGAACGGACTTGTAGGGTTGCCGGACAATGCGCTCGCCGTTACCGTTCACGTGTGGCTGCACATGCAGCTGTCCTGTCAAGAAATCAAACGGTATGGTTCCCGCGGTCCCGCACGTGCGACCGGTCCGCAATCGCAGATGGTCACTGGTTATGCGCGGCAGTCAGGGGTTCTGCACTTTGAGATGCACTAGGCAAGGTAAATGGCGCTTGGTCAGCGGATTCATACGAAAAAGGTCTTCCATTATTTTCGGCCAGCCACGAGGCACCCGGTACTCAAGCATGTTCAACGTTTCGATGCCTGACGACCAACTGTGTAGGCGGGCGGTTATTTCATCTCCGTCGATGCCCCATGGCATGGGCGGCAAACGATAGTACGGCGTTTGCATGACGCCCCACATGGTTAACTGAGAGAACCACCGTGGGATCACGTCGAATGCAATTTCGGCGCCAGGAAAACGCTTGACTATCTGGGCAAACAGGCGTTTCACCGCTTCAGGCTCAAGATACATGAAGAGGCCTTGAACGACGATGAATACATCGGGGGTCCGTTCAATCTCGTCCATCCAGTCTGGCTCGAACACACTCGAGGCCACGTGACGAAAGCGCCTGGACGAAGGAAGGAAGTGCTTGCGCAGTTCGATTGCAGCCGGCAGATCGACCGTGAGCCAACGCATCCGACCATTGTCTACGCGGTGGACCTGCGTTTCCAGGCCTTCACCCAAGGACACGATCAAGCCGTCTGGATGGCGGTCGAGCCAGCGCCTCAAAAGCTCGTCGATTTCTGCCGCTCGCGCGGCGAACGAACCGACGGGGTTTCCAAAATGGCGCGTGAAGTCATAGTCGATTGCATCGCATATGCGAACGCTGTCAGGGTCGACTAGAACACCGTCGGAACGACGTGCTTCGCATGCCCGATCGTAGAGCGTCCAGAGCATCGTTTCCGACACGCCGTCCAATTTGGACGTAACCTTCGCCACGCCGTCACCGTCGTGATTGCGCACTCGCAGATTCTCTCCACGAAGCGGGGGCGCCAGCGCGGCGGCTGTCAAATCGCACCCAGACGTTCGGCATTCGCGGTCGCTCGGCCGTGAATGGGCGCCAGACTTTCCTGCACAATGCGGGCCGTCGAGTTGGCCAACAGTAGAGGGCGCGTGGGATATTCCGTCGCAATCTTCAGAAGCGCCGCCTGGCGCTCATGCCATTGCGCGGCTGTATGACTCGAACTCAACGCAAGAATAGCGGCTGAAGCTGCGGACATTTGCCTGCCGGTCTCCATGGCCAGTTCCAGGCTCAGATTTAAAAAACCCGATCTCAGGGCTTCGATCGATTCAGACGCCGCTTCAACTTTCTCGCGACTCATCAGGCTGAACTCGTATCGGTCGCGCTCGTTTGGCATCGGCCCGGCCAATGCCATGCGTGCCGTGCGATGTCCAACGACCTTGTTTGTCGCGTTGAACATTTCGCCGGCTTCCATCAAAACGCGCCACCAGTTCATCGAAAGTTCGCCCAAAGACGGGAGCAAGACTGATGTATTCATATTGTCCTCGGAGTAAGTGAGCGTGCCGATTGACCGCGTAGGGACAATGGCAATGCAGATGCGGTGCCGTTCGGTGCTGGCCGTCTGGTCAGCGCTGAAGTCAAAAAAATTGGTCTACTGGACCGCTCAGAGCACTAACGTCTATGTCGCGTCGGCCGACGACAACATTCACGCACGTTGACGTTACCGCCAAGAGAATCGACGGCCACGCGGAGACCCAGAGGTGGCGATGGCAGAAGGTGAGCGCGCTAGATGCAAACTAATCCGTTTGCTTACAACGAGGCCACCTGTCAGAAGCGTGACGTAAAAAACAAAGGTGACTAGGTTCATGTTTACACCGCTCGGAAGACTCCGGCCGCCGTTGGGGGCAGTGGAGATCGACTATTCCTGCACGACCGTTTCGGGGCGTCTCGAAATCGCAGGTTCAAGACGAACGCAATAGACAGTGCACGCAATCAGAGTACGCGTCGGTACGGTGCCGTACCACGCCTCGAACGGGTTCGTAAGGTTGGCGGAGTGACGTGACAGCTGACACGAGCGAACGCCGCCCGCACCAGCCAGCGAGCGGTCAACCACACGTTCATCACACGGCGCGCTCTGCCACCGAACCATGCGATCAATCTGGTTGGTTATCCGAGTACCGACCACCGTACAGACGCGCCCAGTTGCAAGTGGGACCGTGCTATTTAAGTCGGCGAGCATCAGCGATTCTTGAGACCGGTGAATGCGACCCAGGGCGATAGGCCTATATCGTGAGTAATGGCGAATAACCGGTGGGCGAAATCTGATAAGCGGACGTGTCTGTCGCGGTTGACTTGCTTGTGCGGATGTCGACTTATTCGATACTCCGAAAACGCGCGCGCCTCAGTGCGTTTTCGGAACTCGGTGCAGGGCCATAGGACCATCAAACATCGCTTAGATGCGCGCATTGTGTGCTGATGCTGCATGTACGGCATCGGTGCATGGGAGGCTGACGTATGCAGAACACTTGCCCGCGATTTCCGGGCCGCAATTACTCGCGCTTCACGACTGGATCGCAGCATGAATCCACTGATGCTCTTTCTTTTCGCGGCCCTTCTTCTTGTAGTCTTTGATTTTGGCATCCAGGTCCCTCTGTATCGAATGCGTCAGGACGACTCACCGTCGCGAGGCTAACGATTTTTATGTCTCTGCTCGAATTTCTCTCCAACGGCTTGCTAAGCTATTCATGGTGGCAGATTCTCCTGGCCGTGCTCCTCTCGACCCATGTCACTATCGTTTGCATGACGGTCTATCTCCACCGCTGCCAGGCGCACCGTTCGCTTGAACTGCATCTCGCCGTGAGTCATACATTCCGGTTCTGGCTCTGGATGACAACGGGGATTGAGACCGGCCCATGGATGCGGTTCATCGAAAGCATCACGCTCGATGCGAAACCGATGAGGATCCCCATAGCCCGCAGGCGCGCGGAATCTGGAAGGTGATTTTCGAAGGGTCGGAGCTATACACCGCGGAAGCCAGGAACGAAGAAACGTTGCGCAAATTGAGTCACGGCACACCGACCGACTGGATGGAGCGGAACGTCTATGCGAGGTACCCGAATCTTGGAATAAGCCTACTGATGGTGATTGTTGTCGCGCTATTCGGTATTGTCGGCGTATCGGTCTGGGCCGTTCAGATGATATGGATTCCGTTCTGGGCAGGCGGAGTCGTGAACGGCTGAGCGCACTTTTGGGGCTACCGCAATTTTGGGCCTGCCGATAAGAGTACGAACCTCTTTCCGCTGGGAATATTGATTGGCCGCGAAGGGCTTCACAACAATCACCACGCTTTTGCGACTTCGGCAAAACTATCAAACAAGTGGTACGAATTCGACATCGGCTGGATGTACATTTGCATACTTTCGAGCCTGCGATTAGCCAAGGTCAAGAGAGTGGCACCCACGCCGCATTTGATCAAGGCCAAGTCGATACTCGATAACGATACGCTGGAAGCGGTGCTTTCCAATCACTATGAGGTCATGGCGAGCTATGCCAGGCTGGTCAGCAGGGCCTGTCGCCATGAACTGGCGAAGGGCGAGCGTCTGCGTCCACATAAGAGGCGTCTTGCGCGCCGCGAAAGGAGGCGGCTTTTCCGGGAGCAATTGAGCCGGCGCGACCTGCAGCAATTGGCGTTGCCGCAAATATGCGGCGGCAGCCCGAAGCTGCGGCTTTGCCTCGAATTTCGCAGCGATCTGTCGTCGATCTGGGAAAGATCGAATGCATCGCCCGAGCAATTGCTCTTTTAACTGCAGGACTGGTGCAGTCGTGCGGAGCAGAGCGGTGTGAAGGCGCTAAAAGAATTTTTCATACGCCTTCGTCAGTGTGCTTAAGGGCAGCGATTGCTTATCGTTTCAACGGTCAGCGCCGCCCTGGTGAGAATTTTGCCGCCGCGCAGCCGGCGGCTTCCGCAGCATTTGACGTCGTGAATGACGTCAGGATCAGATGGTCTGAGGACGATGGCAGGAATGGCCTGCGGCCCCGGTAAGGTGGTCGATCGTGTCGAATGAGTTTGACGCCATGCACCGAAAAAAATGTATCTACCCCGCCTGACTGACGCGCAGGGCCATGGCGATTGCTGGCAATGTCGCTGCGCTGGAACTGGCGGCAAAATACAGCGGAAACAGCCGCAGGGATGACGCGAGTGTGACGGTTCTTCGGTTCTCCCGTTGCGAGGCCCGACAAGCAAGCGTCGCCTTACAAAACGCGTTCGCCTTCGAGATCATGGCTGTCCGGCCATGACCGCTGTCATGCATCGAATTCATATGCAAGCAGATACACGGGGTTTCCTGCCGTCCTGTCCTCTGTAATTTTCTTCCTCGAGTCGCTGCGGTCACCGTACAGATGCGTGGGTAGCACTTGTGCGAACGTATAGGCTTGCATTACACACCAGTGAGCTATGGGCGTTTCGGACTGTCGGCAGCCTCGACCGACGGCGAATGGGCGGCAATCCTCTGCCACTTGTGCGCTCGGCATCGACGTATCCATGCGTTCCCGCCAACGTCTCACAAAGCGGAGGTCAACATGTCCACGCTTACCGTTCAGCCGCATTCGCCGGCTGGCCCGGCCTTTATTGATGCGTCAGACGCATTGGATGATATGGCTCCGCGCTTCGCGGGCGCAGCTACTTCGCTTTCCTTCAACGGTGTCGATCGGGTAGAGTCCCAGGTCGAGCGGAATCGAAACGACGAACTTCTCGCGATGGTCGCGCACGAGCTTCGCGGTCCGCTAAATGCACTGAAGCTTTCCACCGAGATGATTCGCAGAGTTTCGTCCGGCCGTCGAGAGATTGAACGATCGCTCGAGGCCATCGACAGGCAAATCGCACATTTGACCCAACTCGCGGATGACTTGTTGGATGCGACGCGCGTCGCCCACGGTGTGTTTCATTTGCATAAAGTCAGGACGGACTTCGATACCGTTCTCACGGATAGCCTTGAGGGAGTTGGGCTTGCTGCAGAAAAACGTGGTCAAACGTTCAGCATCGAAACACCCGTTGAAAAAATCTGGACTAACAGCGATCCCATACGACTTGCGCAGGCCATCAGCAACATGCTGGTTAACGCCGTGAAGTACACATCAATCTCGGGTTCGATTAAGCTGACCGTACGAGCAGAACGCAACGATCTGGTGGTTTCAGTGAAGGACAACGGGCAGGGCATATCGAGTTCTCTCCTGCCACATGTCTTCGACCTCTTCACACAATCGCGCAGGACAATTGCGTCTAGTGCTGACGGTCTGGGTATAGGGCTTGCGATCGTGAAGGCGATTGCGGAATTACACGGCGGGACGATTTCAGCAAGCAGTGGGGGCCCAGGCGCCGGCAGCGAATTCGTCCTTCGACTTCCGATAATTGCTGCGCGAGAGAATGTTTCGATCAGCGAATGACTGCTGCGTGAATCGCTGGTTCGACGGTGGACCGTCTTCAATATCGTTCAAAAGCTGCTAAAGAGCCTGTCGCTCTCGCGTTTTACCACCTTGTAGCATTCACAAACTTGCGCCTCGAGTGCATGGCGGTCTACCACCTCGATCAGTCCCCGGCTGTAGCGGATCGCTCCGTCTTCCTGTAGTTTTCTTGCGGTCTCTGTAACCCCGGCCCGGCGAACGCCGAGCATGTTCGCAATCAGTTCCTGGGTCATCCGGACATCATTCGATTCGAGGCGATCCAGGCTCAGTAACAGCCAGCGGCAGAACTGCTGCGCAATCGAATGGTGGCGGTTGCAAACCGCTGTCTGCGCCATCTGTGTAATAAGCGCCTGGGTATAGCGGAGGAAAAGACGTTGTATTGCGCCACCTCGCGCGAACTCCTGCTTCACGATTTCGCCGCTCAGGCGCAATGCCTGGCCCGCGCTCTGCACAATGGCGCGATTCGGCATGGTCTCGCCGCCCATGAAGAGTGCGACACCCAAAAGCCCGTCCCGGCCTACCACGGCAATCTCCGCTGAGGCGCCATTCTCCATTACGTACAACATTGAAATGATGGCGGTAGTTGGCAGGTAGACATGGCTCAGATGGTCGCCCGACTCGTAAACCACCTGTCCTAGTTGCATGGTAACGGGCGACAGATGGGGCGCGATACGCTCTCGCTCGTCCGATGGCAGCGCGGCCAGCAGATAATTCAGATGCGAAAGAGGATCGTCTGTGCCATTCACCAGGTCCTGATCGAGCAATCGTCCGCTCCGGTTGACTCGTGCGATGAGCCGTTGCTGCTGCCTTATGTGCTCTTCACGGTTCTTCTCCGGGACCAAGCTCAATACCGCCGAGCGCAGCGTATCGTGACCCAGGGCATCCAGGATTTTAATTTTAGTCAGCGTTCCGAGGTCGCTTTTGCCATTTCGCCACGCGGAAATTTGCGAGCGTGTCAGAGCGAGGCTGTCCGCCAATTGTGCGTCACTATTGAAACGACCTCTACGTTTCAGCTCATCGAACAACTCGTACCAATCGAACTGCATCGTGTGATAGCCAAAAAGATGTCAAATTTATTTGACGCGACCTGGCGACCATGAAATACTGTCTTCTGACCCGGTGCGTCAAACGCATTCGACATTTATAGCACACGCACGACCTTGTCGTGATGCCGGGTTCACACCTTTCGCATTCATGCCGCTCTCGTGCACACACGGGATTGCTGCATGAACGCTCCAACTTCGTACATTCGTCTGCCTTCCGCCCTCTCCGACGCCCCGCTGGTCGTTCTCCCGCCTTCACTCGATGATGATGAATTCGCCGCCCATCAGGTTGAATTCATCCAGCGCGTGTTTGGTTATTGCGAGTTCCTGCGTGCTCATTCCCGTGAAACGCCAGTCTCCGATGCGTTTCTGGCAGCCTTCGTCAATCTGTTTGAAGCCATGAACACAAACGCGCCCGAGGACGCGCGCCGCTGCGCTGTGCAACTGCAGGAGATCTTGCGTGTTGTGTTTCCTGGACTTGACTCGGACGCGCGGCCGCCCATTGAATTGCCCCAACTGCGAGACGTCGGATCCGCAAGTACAGAAGGCGCCTTGTGATAGCCAGGTGTGGTGTTGACGTGCGCCTTACATGGGCTGTGAACCCGGTTCTCGGTGTGTCCTTGCCCAGCGCATGGGGGCCGCCGTGAGTGCCTTTGAAAGCCATCTCGATCTACGCGCTGATTGTAGCGTGGTCGTGGCGTAAGCAACTCGACGGTAAGCGCCTCGCATAGTTTGCGATTGCCTGCATTCGTCCGTCAGTGGGCCGGTGTCAAGAGAGCAGCCAGTATTTGTTGCCGTGTCGCAATCGCAGCGGTTGATCGCGCTAGGTTCTTCAATCGCTGCTGCGACAGACCGTGCCACACACTCATGAGGATCAAGCGAATAACAAGCTACGTCGGCCGTCGCCTTGGCGGCCATGCCGACCGAAGAACTTGGTGCTGCAATGCGTCCGTGTGTTGTGATTGCGCAATTTGGGCAAACACAGGGTCCGCCTGCGCGCGACCTGCGACTTTCCCACGGGGACATTGCATACGGTGGCCGGCGTGGCCTAGCCGTTGAAACAAATGAGTGTTCGGGCAAGACGGGTGGAGGGAGCGTATCGGGACCAGGAAAAGGCCTACGATATTTTAGCGAGAACCAATACCCGATGACCGGCGCTGCGGTGCAGCTCGAAGTTGCCATGGCCAGCGTGCTGGGCTTATGGGACGAACAGGTCACAATCACGGTTAACTCTGTCGAGCAGAGGGAGAATGACCTGAACTTCGGCGTTTACGAGCGGCTGCTTTCGCAGAAGCTCCGCAGTTTGATCGGACGCTCGTTTACAGATCTGCACCCTGCGACTCCACATCGGCGTATCCGCTGCGTGGCGGCCGCCTATAGATCGCGGACGCCGACGTCACCGGGCGCCTGGAACCCAACGCTGCAGTAGCATGCGAGACGGCCAATTTGCCCCTTTTGCGCGGGAAGACTATGAGCATGTCAGGCGCTTGAACGCGATAACGGATATCGAAGGCTGATGTATGATCGGCCCGCAAAAACTCCGAACCGTCCTACGGTCGGCCTATCGCATCAAAGCGCCGGCACACAGGGTGGTTCCGTTTGCTTTATCGCTTGGAACTTAGCCATGCCCAGTGGAAATTCCCCGTTTGAGCCCGGCCAAATAGATCTGCAGCGATTCCAGATTCTGGTCGCTGCCATCAGTGACTACGCGATTTATATGCTTGACGTCGGCGGACACGTCGTCAGTTGGAATGCTGGCGCAGAACGGTTCAAAGGCTACCTCGAATCGGAAATCGTCGGCGAGCATTTCTCGCGCTTTCATACACCGGAGGATCAAGCTGCAGGTGTTCCGGCGCTCGCATTAAGAACCGCAGAGATGCACGGCAGGTTTGAAACAGAGGGCTGGCGCGTTCGCAAAGACGGATCCCAATTTTGGGCAAACGTCGTTGTCGACGCTATTCGAGATAAAGAGGGCGTCCTGATCGGATTTGCGAAGATCACCCGAGACATCACAGAGCGCAAGGCTGCCGAGGAAGCCTTGCGCCAAAGCGAGCAGCAGTTTCGCATGCTGGTGCAAGGGGTAACGGACTATGCGATTTATATGCTCGATGCTTCAGGTCGCGTCACGAACTGGAATTCGGGTGCGCAGCGAATCAAGGGGTACTCAAAGGATGAGATCGTCGGAACGCATTTTTCGCGTTTTTATACCGAGGAAGATCGAGCGAAGGGGCTTCCTGAGAAGGCCTTATTAACGGCGGCGAGCGAAGGGCGGTTTGAGTCCGAAGGATGGCGCGTAAGAAAAGACGGGACAAGATTTTTTGCTCACGTCGTCATCGACCCGATCCGCGATGCCGCGGGCGAGTTCTTCGGCTATGCCAAAATCACTAGAGACATCACAGAGAAGCAAAACACGGCTGCCGCATTGAAACGCACCGAGCAGGCCCTGCAACAGTCGCAGAAAATGGAAACGATAGGCAAGCTGACTGGCGGCGTCGCGCACGATTTCAATAATCTACTGCAGATCATTTCCGGAAACTTACAGTTACTGGGTGCTGATCTGGCTGGCAACGAGCGCGCCCAGCGACGATTGGACAATGCCTTAGCGGGTGTTGCCCGTGGAGCGAAGCTTGCCAGTTATCTCCTGGCGTTCGGCCGACGTCAGGCACTGGACCCGAAGGTAGTAAATATCGGCCGGTTTGTCGTCGCCATGGAAGACATGCTGCGACGTAGCCTGGGCGAGACTATTGAAGTCGAGACAGCGGTATCAGGCGGCTTATGGAACACTCTGGTCGACACTGCTCAGGTTGAAAATGCGCTTTTGAATCTCTCGATCAACGCGCGAGATGCGATGAATGGCGTGGGGAAACTGACTATCGAAGTTGGCAATGCCTTCCTTGATGACGTCTATGCGCGCGCTCATGCGGAAGTCAGCGCCGGTCAGTATGTGATGCTTGCCGTAACGGACACCGGCACCGGCATGACACCCGAGGTATTGTCGCAGGCGTTCGAGCCTTTTTTCTCGACCAAGCCTGAAGGCAAAGGGACCGGACTCGGCCTATCAATGGTCTATGGTTTCGTGAAGCAATCAGGCGGCCACATTAAGATTTATAGTGAACTGGGACACGGAACTATCGTCAAGCTCTATTTACCGCGCTCATTGGACGCCGAAGATGTCGCCCCACTGCAAAACACGCAGGTGATCGTCGGCGGTACAGAAACGATTCTCGTCGCAGAGGACGATGACCAGGTATGCGAAACGGTGGTGGAAATGCTGCGTGGACTTGGCTATCAAGTACTGAAAGCGAAAGACGCGGCGGGCGCGCTCACGATCCTCGAAAGCGGGATTAAGATCGATTTGCTTTTCACCGACGTGGTGATGCCGGGATTACTGCGCAGCCCGGACCTGGCGCGCAAGGCGCGAGTGCGATTGCCGAACATCGCGGTATTGTTCACTTCAGGCTATACCCAAAACGCCATCGTCCATGGCGGTCGCCTTGACGCTGGAGTCGAGCTATTGAGTAAGCCCTATACGCGTGAAGATCTCGCGCGCAAGGTCCGGCATGTGATTACTAATCAAAAACAGCGTCAGGAAAGTATCGGACGAAGCACGCTTCACCCGTCGTCGATCACGCAACTGCAAAGCGAGCAGAAGTTGAAAATCCTGCTCGTGGAAGACGACGATCTGATTCGTGCGAGCACTGTTGAGCTTATTGAAGACTTGGGTCATTTTGTGACTCAGGCGTCCACTGCGGCGCACGCCATTGCGTCGCTCAAGCAAGACCATGTCGACGTCCTGATCGCCGACATCGGGCTACCCGATATGTCGGGGGCAACGTTAGCCCGCATAGCACGGGATATTCGACCGTCTATCGCCATTGTCTTTGCAACCGGGCAGAATGCACCTTCGGGCATTGCCAATGCAATCGTGCTCCGTAAGCCCTATAACATCGTGACAATTACGAATGCGTTACGCGATTTGGGAATAAGATGATCGCGCCCCGACACGTTTGTTCAGTCAATGTCGTCGCCTTCGCCCGAGGCGTTCGCATATGCCGGGGCCGAATGCTCATCCCGTTTTTGAGCGTCGTTGTTTGATTGGCCGTGAACTATGGGCGCCTTGCCGAGGTAATAGGCTACCTAACACCTGCGCGATCTCGGGCGCACTGCCCACAAAATTGATCGGTCCGTCGAAATCAATTGCATTTTGCTGCATGCCTCTCGGTTTGTCTTTTGGATCGAGGACCATGGTCAAACCACCCGCGTCGTGAATTGCCGCGAGCCCACGAGCGCCGTCGTCCAACGATCCGGATAGAACGATACCCACCGTTCGCTCTCCGATATGTTCGGCCATTGACTGAAACAGCGCATCAACAGTTCGATTTCTTAGTCTGTTATTCGAACCATCGATCAGAAACGCTGACCTGTCTTCGAGCAGAGTTAAAGGACGGTCAGGCATTCCGATGTAGCAAGCGTCGGCCAAGAGGACCTGCCCTTCGCGGGCGATTTCCACCTTGATTCTTGGACAGGAAGTCGCCAGAACAGCTCTAAGACTGCTTCGTTCTTCACTCGACCGGTGAAGTACAACCAGCAACACAGCATGCATGCCTTTCGGCCACACGTTGAGCAGCTCAATGATGTCGGAAAGACCTTCGCTACCCGATGCGCCAAGAGCGACGCAGTAAGGATGGTTCTCAGCGTTCATATGCGTTCCTCCCTGAGGTCGCGCAAGGGTTTCAGAATATTCTGACATACAGGCCCTTAGATCACAATGCGAGAGGGCGACCGTGCAACCACGACAGGTTCGCAATCAGGGATTGAAGATTACGACCGCTGCGTGCTCGCAGAACCGTGCTTAACAGAGCCGCCGTCTTTTCAAACTAGAGGGTTGCCGAGATCATTTTCACGGCGCAAATCTGTTCTCGTAAGTGCAATTGGCTCCGCATGTTCCCTTCGCAACGAGCCACCGGTCTATCGCACTGCTGGAAGTGAGGAGTATGTTGATATCGCGAGGGCGGCGAATTGCAGGAGCGCCCGGCGGGAACCGGTGTCAACGATTCTTAGATCTGTTTCGGAGCAGGCGCGGTGCATAGCGCCAGAAGTCTCGCCCTGAATATGTTCGCGGCACTTCGTCCATTGCAAGAGCGGGTGAAAAGCTTGAGCCAAGCGGCCACGTTGGCATCAGATTACGTGCCGGTGCCGTATCCCTGACTTCAGGCCTCACTAGAATCGGTGGCGATGGTAACGGAGTTCGGACCGTCTCTCACGATCGCCGCGATCTTGCTTTCGATAGGTCAAATGCAGTTGGCACTTGCAAGCGCAAAGCGGTACGAATGCACAGATTTGATAAGAACGTGGATCACCAGCAAACCGAATGCCGTTGTAAGGTCAATTACGCTTTGGTCGGTTAGAAACCTTTCACATGACGGAAACCCTTGAGACACAACGACTCGTCGACGGACAAACTGAGCACCGCGTCCGACACGTGCACCCCTACCTATGCGGCAGGCAATCCAATCACACGTGCGTTTGGTCGTTTCGCAAGTGCGGTAACACGCTGGGTCGGATCGCCCATTGCTTTTGCTCTTGCTGCCACATCCGTAGTGGTGTGGGGTATCACTGGCCCTATCTACATCGAGCGCAACGCCGGTACGCTGGTGAACTATGGAACGCGCTATCACAAGGGTCTACCGATCAGCAGTAGCATTGCCGAGTCCGCGGTGAACCTGGTGGTCAGCCATCGCATGGCGAAGAAGCAACAAATGCGATGGACGGACGAGGGAGCGCACTGTCTGGCACAGGTCAGAGTTGCTGTTCTCAACGAAGAATTCTCGGTTGAGAAACTTGCCGTGTTGACCAAGACTTCTGCAGCTGAAAACTCGCCGAGTGCACGCCGCGCGGCATGAATTGACCTCCCACGGTTTGGTTCACTCTCGTCTACGGGAAGGGCAGTGAGCGGCCTTGAAGAGTCGCTCGCGTGCCGGTTTAATGCGACATTCAGATGTCGGCTCCGCTCTGCTACCGGTCATCCGATTGAGAAAGACCTGCATCCCATCATCAGCCGAAGCCATGGTTCAAGTACCTCATTCGACAGCTCGGTCGCGTCGCGATAAGGGTCTTTCCCCATGGCGCAGACTGGGAATCTGCCGTTAAAGGCACTAGGAGCGCCTCCCGGCGCACGCATTTCGCCAAGCCGGCTTTTGGGGCCTCGAACAATGATCGTTCGCATTGCGTATTCGTCGTCGGCCTGACGTGTGATCGACCTAGCGCCATGGTCGATTGTCGATTTTAGCGCGGCGTTTGGGGTCATGATGACTACGCCTTCTCAGCATTTTCCCAGCGCCAAACCGGCGGTTGGCGATACTACGGGCGTGTCTTCCAACGCCTTCGAACACACCCTGCTGCGTGCGCTTGCCGAGAACGTACCGCATCGCATCTATGCGAAGGACATGCAGGGCCAGTTCATCTTCGCCAACGGGGCGGTCGCCCGGGGCATGGGCGTGTCCGACCCCGCGGAGCTGCTCGGAAAGACAGATTTCGACTTCTATTCACTCGAGCTGGCGAGCGAGTACAACCGACAGGAACAGGATGTCTTAAGGCACGGGCGCTCGCTCCTCAATCTGGAAGAGCATGCCAAATACCTGCTGCTTGAAGAGGAAGCCTGGCTGATCACGACCAAGGTAGCGGTGCGCGACGACGCCGGCCGGATCGTCGGGCTGGTGGGCATAAACTACGAGGTCACCGTGCAGAAGGCCGCCGAACTGGCGCTGCAGGCCGCTCACGCGCAGGCGGCGGAGGCGGCTATCCGGCTGCAGGCCACCGTCGCACGACTGGATCTCGAAGTGAAAGAGCGGCAACGCTTCGAACAGGAGCTGCGCCACCAGGCGATGCACGACCCTCTCACTGGTCTGCCAAACCGGGCGCTGTTGATGGACCGGATTGAACAAGCGATCGAACTCGCGCGACGCCGCGATCACTCGCTCACGCTGCTGTTCCTCGATCTAGACCGGTTCAAGCTCGTCAACGACAGCCTGGGCCACTCCGCCGGCGACGAGTTGCTGCGCGTCGTGACACGACGCATCGGCCGCTTGGTGAACGCGGGCGACACGTTCGCCCGCCTTGGCGGCGACGAGTTTGTCTTGCTGCTGACCAATCCCACGCCTGCTGACGTGCTCGCAGACTTGACCAATCACCTCTCCCAAGTCGTGGCCGAGCCGGTGCTCGTCGCCGATCGAGAGGTGTCCGTCACGTGCAGCCTGGGCTACAGCGTCTATCCGCAGGACGGCGAGGATGCGACCACGTTGCTCAAGCGTGCCGACGCCGCGATGTACGGCGCCAAAGAAGGCGGCGGAAATCGGGTGCGGCGCTACACGCCCGACCTCCAGTCGCACGCCGGCGAGCGAATGGAGGTCGAGACCCAGTTGAAGCAGGCACTGCAACGCGGCGAGTTCGTGCTGCACTACCAGCCGCAGATCGAGATCGCCAGCGGACGCATCGTCGGCGTAGAGGCACTGGTGCGTTGGCAGCATCCGGTGCGCGGATTAGTGCCTCCAATGGAATTCATCCCGCTCGCCGAAGAGTCCGGGCTGATTGAGCCGATCGGCGAATGGGTGCTGAGCACCGCTTGCGCCCAGGCTGCAGCGTGGCTGCAGAGCGGACTGCCGGCTCTGCGCATGGGTATCAACGTCTCGGCGCGCCAGTTCCACAATCCCGCGCTGGAATCGGTGGTTGCGCAGGTGCTTGCCGAGCACGGGCTGGCCCCCGAGCAGTTGGAACTAGAGATCACCGAGAGCCTGTCGATGAAGGACCCGGAAGAAAGCATCCGCATCCTGGCTAGCTTCAAGGCACTTGGCGTCGGTATCGCGATTGACGACTTCGGCACCGGCTACTCCAACCTCGCCTACCTGCGCCGATTCCCCGTGCGTCGCATCAAGCTGGATCGCTCGTTCGTCAGCGAGCTCGGTTCGCAATCGAGCAGCCACGCCATCGTCGAGGCGATCGTCGCGATGGCCCACAAACTCGAACTGCAGGTCATCGCCGAGGGAGTTGAGACCGCCGAGCAGCGCGACCAATTGCTGCGCTACGGCTGCGACGAGCTGCAGGGCTACTGGTTTTCGCGGCCAGTCGATGACCGCCACCTTCGGGGCTCTGCTGCAAAAGCAATGTGGATTTGGACGTGGTTCATACATTGGCGCCCCCGTTTGCCAAGCGCTCACTGGGTGACGATTCGAAGGCGTCGAGTGTCGATTGTAGTCATACATCCGGACTCGCTGTCAGGCGCATGCCATGCGGTCCCAGGTGGATTTCTTGATCAACGGAGAGTTCTTTGCGCGCCAGCGAGGGAGCCGAAATAACGTTTCGACATGGTTTGATGTAGATCAATAAAAGTGACGGGATGCGGGTAAAGGTCTAGTATTTCTTAAGATATCCTTATTTATTTTCAATTGTTAACTTCAGCTACTTTTTCATCTGCCGTAAAAGTAGGTACGTATATAACGATAAACAGATGCGTGTGCCCGGCGTCGCATGAACGTGAAGTTACGTCAGCGTGCGCGCTTTCGGTGAATATCAACCTAAGGGGAAGTTTTGGCTATGATGGGTGCGATAAACAAAATCAAACCTCAAGGCCCCCATGCCCGTTTTGGCCGGGACACAAGCGGTACAAGTTCGGTCTTTGATGAGGAGAAGAGGCTGTTAAAGTCGTACAGCGCTGCATACATGTCCCTTGATATCTTGTCGCAAGATCTTGCGGAGTTATGCGTCATCTCGACAGCAACGGCTCAGCATGTTCACGCCATAGGTCTGCAACCTCTCGCCACATTTGGCGCAATAAATGCCATGGCGCCGCGCCTAAGCTTCACTCTGGGTACCCTCGACGACGCGACTAGGCTCGCCGAAACTCAGCTACTTGAACTAGAGCGGTGTGTTGATCAGGCCAGTCGTAGCGTCAATCGGTTGATTGACACCCCTCTGATGTGAAATCTCCGACTCTCGCGCTACGTCGCGAATGTTTTGCCCGTCCTCCATTTGCTTTACTGCCAGCGTTCCGAACTGCGTCGTTTACTCCTGCTTAGGTATCTTCAACATCGCTGTCCTTCCTTTTCGTCGAGTTTACACACGACTTCATCGAAGACGAAAATGGGGGAAACCTCCCTGTCATCAGGCCGGCGTGAAAAAATGGCGGCCTCGGCCGGCAACAAAGTACTGTGCCAACGCCATTTTTGATCTAGATCAAAAAACTGCTGCTTTTTCACTTGCGGGCGACGCTATTTCGCAAAAGGCTCTGCGATAACGTTTTTTTGGGCCGATATTACGTTTGTAAAGATATGGCGTTTGCAATAAAACTTATACGCAGATTTATCAACTGGTGACCTATGTCAAACTTTTCACTTACAAACGTCGCACCTCGGTCGGCGCTACTCGACGTTGCCCGAACCGGCGATCTTGTTATGTATGGAACGCTGCTCGTGTCTTGCGCGGCTTCGCTCGGCGTTGGCCGATATTTTGGAGATATCGGCCTTGCTGGCGTGTGCGCCGCGTTGATCCTTGCTATCGGTAGCACCGCATTTTTTGTGGCGCGTGGGTCAGCCGTGTCTCAAGCAGCGCTGACCGCTTGCAATGTCGCGGCGATCATTCTGCATATCCAACTGGCCTTCGGCGCATCAGAGCTTCACTTCGGCATCTTCGTACTCCTGGGATTACTCCTCGTATATCGCGATTGGCGGCCGATCGTGTTGGGTGCGGGTCTCTTTGCTGTGCACCATGTTGTCTTTGATCGCATGCAGGCAGCTGGCTTCGACGTGTTTTGCACGACCCACGCTGACCTTCCCAAAACACTGGTGCATGCGATCTACGTGGTAGCGCAAACGGGAGTGGAAATTTATCTTGCTAGAGAACTTAAGCGATCGGCCGTGGAAGGTTCTGAGTTGTCGGATATCGTCAATTGCATCGATCGGAAGGGAAAGTTGTGTCTCGATGTCAGAAGCGTTCTCGTCAGCACCCGAACATCCGCGTTGCTTAAAGAAGCAATCGAAAAAATCGCAGCGGCCGTTGCCGAGGTAGGAACGTCGGTGGCTTCCATTGAAACCGCCTCGGCGGAGATCGCGGCGGGCAACCTGGATTTGAGTCAACGGACCGAGGAACAGGCAAGCAACCTGCAAGAGACTTCTGCATCGATGGAGCAACTGACCGGATCTGTTAAAAACACCGCGGAGTCCGCTAAGCATGCCAACGAGCTTGCGCGCTCCGCTTCAGCGTCAGCGACCGACGGCGGTCTCGCTGTCGGAAAGGTTGTGTCCACGATGAATCACATCTCCGACTCATCCAAGGAGATCGCCGACATCACCGGTGTGATCGATGCAATAGCCTTCCAGACCAACATCCTTGCGCTGAATGCTGCGGTGGAAGCTGCTCGGGCGGGTGAGCATGGTCGTGGATTCGCAGTTGTAGCCGCCGAGGTTCGGTTTCTTGCACAGCGCTCTGCTACTGCCGCAAAGGAGATCAAGACGCTCATTGGCGAGAGCGTAAGCAGGGTCGAAGTGGGTAAAAGCCTGGCCAATGCGGCTGGCAACGGTATCGATAGCATCGTCAACGAGGCGCGGCAGGTCAGTCTTCTAGTAGACGAAATATCCAACAGCACCAGTCAACAGACGATTGGCATTCAGCAAGTCGGCGACGCGATCGTACAACTCGACACGGTGACCCAGCAGAACGCTGCACTCGTGGAAGAGAGCGCCGCGGCGTCGGAAAGCCTGGCACAACAGGCATTGCGTCTCAGTTCGATCGTCGATCGGTTCGTGCTGCCTGGATGGGTTGCGCTCGCTGCACGCTGAATCACAAATAAACTGAATGGTGAAGCGCACGAAACGAATTCGGCTAGTCGCGCAAATCGGAGGAGCCCGTAGGTTAAGCCAGGACTCTGCCCACCACAACTACGCAATGAGCGCGCCGATCGCTATCGATCGGCTGTCTTGGCGGTTCCGAGCATGCTCGCATGGACTGTTCAACCAAGACGCGCCAATCGCCGGTCGTTAATACTGATATGAAAACAACTTACGATCTATGGCTTGTCGCGCTGTCCATTTGTGTGGCCACGCTCGCGTCATATACGTTCATCGATATTTCTCGGCGCCTGTCGACGCTTTGCAGCAGGCGCCAGAAGCACGTTTGGTTCGCTGCCGGCGCTGTCGCCATGGGTATCGGCATATGGTCCATGCATTTCATCGGAATGATCGCATTCTCGCTACCGATTCAGGTCGGATACGATTGGCGGATCACTGGTTTTTCGTTGGCGCTCGCAATTTCAGTGGCGTATTTTGCCTTGCGCGTGATCGCCGGCGAACAATTGTCGGCTAAACGAATCGGCGTTGCTGGAGCGGTGATGGGACTAGGCATTGCCGCTATGCATTTCTCCGGTATGGCAGCCATGCGAGTGACGCCCGGTATCGATTACAACTCACTCCTTGTGATCGCGGCCGTCCTCATTGCAATCGGCGCGTCGATCGCGGCTATTTGCCTTGCGCGCAACCTGTCCTATAGCACCGGTGTTGTAAGCATCGCCAAACGTATTGGCGCCGCTTTGTTGATGGGCGTGGCCATTTCAGGAATGCACTATATGGGCATGGCCGCTGCCGTGTTCCCGATTGGGTCAATATGCGCTGCCGCGTCTAGCCTGAACGCATCCTGGCTTCCGGAAGCCGTGATTTTGTTCACCATCGTCATTTTAATCATCACGCTCGTACTTCTGAAATTTGATGCAAATGCGGCTTTGCTCGCCGGTTCGGTCTCACGTCTGAGTGATCAAGTTATTCGCATGGCTGCGTACGACGCACTAACGGATCTGCCCAACCGCCGTACGCTCACGGAAAGAATGGAGCTAGCCATCGCGATTGCGCGGGTCTCAAAAAAACCATTCGCAATCCTATTTTTGGACCTCGACGGCTTTAAAACGATTAACGACTCCCTTGGACATTCCGTTGGGGATCAACTGCTCAAAGCCTTCTCGAGACGCCTTCTGCAATGTGTTCGGACCAATGACACGGTCGCGCGACTTGGTGGCGACGAATTTGTTGTGTTGCTTGCAGACATTGCGGGATCGGACGACGCAGAAAGGGTCGCCACCAGCATGTTGGATCGCATGCGCCGGGGCGGCTGGTCAGACGGGCAAATCCTTCAGGCCACCCCCAGCGTCGGGATATGCCTGTACCCGCGCGATGGTGCCACCGTAGATGAATTGTTAAAAAATGCCGATGCCGCAATGTATGAGGCGAAACGAGGCGGCCGAGGAACTTATCGTTTCTTCGAAACAACGATGAGCGCTGCTGCGGCGCGGACACTTCAGATCCAACATGCACTGCATGACGCACTCGAACGCGGTTACCTCTCCTTGCACTTTCAGCCCAAATTTAACGGTGGCAACGACCAAATGGCCGGTGCCGAGGCCTTGCTGCGCTTCGACCATCCGGACATAGGTACGCTACAGCCGATGGAGTTCATACCGATTGCGGAACGCTCGGGTCAGATCGTCCAGATCGGTGCCTGGGTAGTACTCGAAGCGTGCCGACAGCTTAATAGGTGGAAGCTAGAGGGATTACGCCCGGTCAAACTAGCGATCAATCTGTCGGCCGTACAGTTGAACCAGTCCGACATTGTCGAGCGATTGGTGAGCATCGTTACGGACCAAAAGATAGCCCCAGGCCAGCTAATGTTCGAGATCACGGAGTCAATCGCTATGCAGGATGCGCTGCACTCTGTAGAGACGATTAAGAAATTTCAAGAAAACGGCTTCGATATCGCCATCGACGATTTCGGCACCGGCTACTCAAGCCTTGCTTATTTGCAACGCTTCCGCGTAAAGCAACTTAAGATCGACCGATTTTTTACCCGAGGATTGGACGAACACGGCGAAGAAGGAGCGGCAATCGTCTCGGCCATCATCGCACTCGCACACGCTCTGCGAATGGAAGTGGTCGCCGAAGGCGTCGAAACGGCTTCGCAGCTACAGCAGCTGAAGGTTATGAGGTGCGACGAGATACAGGGATTTCATACCGGCAGGCCCCTGAACGCACAAGATTTCGGCAAACTGCTTGGTGGCGCGAACAGCGAGACGCTCGTCCCTGTCACCTGAGGAGCGTTATTCTTAAAATGTCGATCTCATAAGAGGGCGATGACAAAATGAGTGTTTGCAACTGTCGCCAGCAAATGATGCAGCGGGCCAGCTCCAGCAAAGCTTCGTGAATGAAAGCCAGGCGCTCAGAGCGGATATATATAGTCGACGAAATGAAATGAACGTCCCCCATCTTAAGCCGGCGGGGGATAGACGTAAGTTCGGTGGACCTAAGGCCGAGAAGAAGACATCATGATTCGCCATCGATCACTTTCCGGGGTGCACGGCAGGTTCGATTCCTGGTACCAGACAACTGGTCCGCCGAGTAAGTGCTCGCCGTCGTCGAACTCATCAACGACCTTCGCGAGCGGATCTGCATTTACTACGAGTTCGCATTGCACGAGCTACAGCGCGAACAACACGCGCCTCTCATGAACGCCCACCTGGCCGATGTCGACGATCCATTCTGAGCACGAACAGGCCGACAACCACGGCTAGCAACACCGGCCCTTGGTCCCTTCGTTTCTAATCAAACCAACGCCGCCGTTAGTGTCGGATTTGCACCGCCGCTAACAGCCATGTCAACATCATGCAAATCAGCCAATCATTTCGCCGTGAAAGTGAAGCATATCGGCGAGAGGGCAGTTGCGCATATGACATGAGATGCGATGGACCTTCGGCGATAGCCTGATCAATGAATTTTTTCGAGGATGTACTATCCGAGTCAATATCCTGCGTACCAACGCGGAATGTCCGTTCCAGCCAACGCCTAGAGCAAAACGCGAATCGCGCACGTGATGAAAATTTATCGAGAAAGCACATGATCGCGGAGATTCGGCTGGGCCGTGTTTCGCCGAACGCGATATTTGCAGCTGTGGTTCTTGCGGATGATTGGTCCAATGTAGCGACCGGCACGCCAGGATCGCGCACCCCGACCCAAGAAAAAATCATCGACAATGCGGACGCAGACAGTAGCTCAACCAATAGATTACCTGCGCCACAGCATACCGGCCGTCCAGCCAGACGATCCGCGATAGTTGACGACAGCGGACAGTTGCTTCTACTTTAGTCGGACCTGCAAAATTCAGTTTGCGTGACGAGCGGAGCCGACGGCGCAGTTTATCGGCGAGGCGAAACTGGCTCGTCGAAAGCGGTCGCGATGCGGGAGTAATGGATGCGACGCGACATTGACGAGCCAATGCAGCGACGCGAGGATAAAAAATATGGGCCTCAGGCCTAGGCGGACGATTGCGCGCAGTAACCAGCGCAAGTTATAGCCAGCAGCACACAGCACCGCGTGTAGCGCATCGCCGGTTTGCCCCTTGAGCCAGCAACGTCGCATGCCGTGGTCGTGTTTCACATGGCCGATGATCGGTTCGATCGCCTGCCGTCGCTTGAGACAGCGCCGCTGTGTGCGAGTCAGCGTCTTGTGTTTTCCTCTATGAATCAGGTGTACTGATGATACCTCAGCATCGACACCGCGAAACCCGAGATCGACCAAGACGGTCTTCGGCTGCGGTGCGCCAGGCACGTCCTGCAGCAGAATGGAACTCTGTTCGAGTTGTTCGGCCAGCGTGTGGCCATCGTAAGGGTTGCCGGGGAATGCCCGCGCACCGATGATCAACCCTTGCTTCTCCGTAATTGCGAGACTGACCTTGACACCGAACTCGTAGGGCTGCCGGGCTTTGCCCTTGCCGATGCATTCGACTTCCGGGGCGTGTAGCGCGTAGAGCTTGCCCTTATCCTTGGGCCGCTGTCGGCAGATGCGCCAAGCTCTCTCAAGCCAGACGCGCAACTGGGCCTGTCGTTTACGCGTGGCGCCCGTCAACTTACGCTCGATGTCGCGCAGCAACCGTCCCAGCACGGTGCGCTGGCGTTTGAGCACCCGTCGCAGGCGCTTGAACTGTTTGGCGTGCGCATAGCCACCAGCTCGACGACGCAGGCTTTTGCCTTCGCGTTCGTACGTCTGCTTCAGTGTCAGCCCGGCGCGTTGCGCCAACTGCACGAGTCGGGCCCGTGCCACCTCAAGCAGGCGGCTGTCGGTCGGATAGGCGATCGCCTTCTCCTGGACCGTGGTGTCGACAATCACGCGCTCGAATTCGAGCGGTGTAACCGCCTTCATCTGCACCGCGGCCGCGATCGTCGTCGCCAGCAACTCTTCGACGCCCGCTTCGCCCAACGCTTGACGAAACCGTACCAGGTTGGTCGGGTCGCACGGCAGACGCGGCTGGAAATAGTCCTCGCCGCAGAAGTACTGGAAATACACGCTCTCGGCCCACCGCTCGCAGACCGAGTCGTCGCTTTCGTTGTATGTGTGTTTCAGATACAGCAGACCCACCATCAACCGGACGGACAGGCGCGGGCGCCCTGTAGCGCTGACACCCGCACCCGCGAGCTTCGGCGTCACGCCGAACAGATCAATCTCTGCGCTCACCCGGCCTTCGCGAGCACGCCGCTCGAACATCGGCGTCAACGTCGCTTCGATCGACGACCATGGCATCCGGTTAGCCAGTACGGCGAGCGGGTGACGCAAATCGATCATCGCGTCCAGGCGGCTGCGGAAGAAATCGGGCGTGCTCATCGGCAGTTCTCAACTCCCAGAAGATATGCCAATTCAATATTGATTCTGGTGTTTTGCAACCCCTTGCTCACGCCCATTCCCGCACCACCTCTGGCCTCACGTCATTCTGCAAGGCCGACTACTTTAACCGAGATGTAAAGCCTTTTGGGTTGGGTAGCCAGAGGTTCACTTCGTCGTCTTATGGATAGTCCTTCAGCTCGGACCATCATCAGGAAAAGTTGGGAGCTAAGCAGCCGTCCGCCTGACACCGCAGCGTTAGCTCGCGTGTATGCGCTCGTTGGCCAGAGCGCATTCCAGGAGCGTGGATCAGTGCGCGCTGGGCTTACGAAGTGTCTCGATTGGAAAGATATACGTTGCGGTCCTCCACGGCTGCAAGCCAAGCGGGTGCCGGGCCGCGTCCGCTCCATGTCTTGCCAGTGACGGGGTCCAGATATTTCGGTGGCTGTGAACCGGTAGATTCATCTTTCTTGGTCGCCACGGCTTTCTTCGCTGCTTTCTTCGACGAGACGGTCACGTCCAAAGATTCCGGTGCTTGGGCAGCCTTGGCAACTTCGCGCGTCTTCGCGGGCGTACCGAAATTCGACGGCTCTGCACCTTCGACAAGAAAACGGTTTTTGTTTCGCGCATTGGCAAGCCATGCGGGCGCGGAGCCTCGGCCGCTCCACGACTTTCCAGTCTTCCGATCCAGATACTTGGCAGGTAACGTACTTTTTGCCGCCGCCTTTTCTACCTTTGACTTCTTCACGGATGCGCTGGACGGTTTCTTGGCCGAGCTTTCAGGTGTGGTGGCGACGTCTGCGCTACCTGCTGTTTCGATTGGGGTGGCCGCGCCATCAACCAGAAACTTGTTTTTACTTCTCGTCGTTGCGAGCCATGCCGGTGCACGACCGCGTCCGGTCCATGACTTCCCTGTTTTGGGATCAAAGTACTTAACGGGGAACGGTCCCTTGCGCAGATCCTTCGTCGGAGATGCACTCGCTGTTTTCACGATTGCACGTTTAGATGCAGCTACCTCGCGCTTTTCTTTAGCTTTTGCCTCAATATCTTCAGTGGTGAGCCCGTGTTCCAGCATCAGTGCGCGGATGTTGTCGAGCGCAATCTGGGACTTCTGCGCGATGAGTTTTTCAGCCTGACTCTGCAATATTGCGAGTTTTTCCTGGATTTGTTCAAGTGTACGCATGTGGGCTCCCTTTGTTAGACATCCTCGCAATATGCCAGTTAGCAGCGCTCTAGGAAAGTAGTCGAGCAAAGTAGTTGTGTATCGCTGTTGAAAATCTGGGCCGTTTTCTTAACAAGTTGCTCACGTCGTGTAATTAATCGCAATAATTTCCCAGGAGGGAGAGGGCGCCATCACAAGTCGAGCAAAAGACGACGTTGGTGAATGAGACCGTAGTCGTGTACTCGCAGCTCATAACGGTTCCGCGAGATGTGACTTCACCCTGTGTTGTTTTAGAAGTATCGACAACGAGAAGTGAGGTGTACTGTCAACAGCGGACACTCTTTTCTTAAGCCGCCTGTTGTTGTTTGCTGAACGCTTCAGCAAACAACGCGGGCGGAACATAACCTAGGCGCGAGTGGCGCCGTTGGCGGTTGTAAAAGCTTTCGATGTACTCCTGAATTGCCGCCTTCGCATCGGCACGCGTGGCGTAGCGATGGTGATGTATCAGTTCGTTTTTTAGACTGCCCCAGAAGCTTTCCATCGGTGCGTTGTCAAAGCAATTCCCCTTACGCGACATTGAGGCCTGCATGCCGAATTGTTCAACCAGCTTCCGATAGTCATGAGCACAGTATTGACTTCCACGGTCCGAATGATGAATCAAGCCTTTCTCGGGGCGTTTGTTGCGCACAGCACGCCACAGGGCCTGCGCCGTAAGTCCTTGTGTCATGCGCTCACCCATGGCGTATCCAACCAACTCACAGGTGAAGACGTCCTTAATGCCGGCGACGTAGAGCCACCCCTCGTCGGTGGCACAATAGGTGATGTCCGTCACCCAGGCTTCGTTTGGCCGCGTTGGCGAGAACGTCTGGTTCAGCAGATTGTCGGCGACAGGCAAGTTGTGATTCGAATTCGTCGTGGCTTTGAATTTGCGCTTCTGCTTACAGCGCAGATTCAGCTCTCGGCGCAGGCGGGCGATGCGGTCGCGCCCGGCTATAAAGCCTTGTGCCTCAAGCTCAGGCTGCACGCGTCGCGTGCCATAGGTCTCGCGGCTCTGCTTGTGCACGGCCTTGATGGCGACTTTCAGGCGTTCATCAACCTGCGCACGTGGAGACAGCTTACCTTTTGACCAGGCATAGAAGCCGCTGCGCGAAACCTTAAAGGCACGGCACAGGACAGCAATTGGATAATCGAGTCGCATCGTATTCATGACGCTGCCGCTTTTTTTACGATATCTCGCTCCATCCTGGTCTCCGCCAGTTCCCTGCGTAGTCTGGCTACCTCGGCTTCTAATTCGGGAACCGTGCGACTGCCTGGCGCCGTCACGGCGCCATTGCCAAGCTTGGCTGCTTTGACCCAAGTGGCCAAAGTCCCCATCGGAATGGCAATTCGCTTCGCCGCTTCATCTAGCGTCAGGCCCTGTGCAAGCACAAGCTTTACAGCTTCTTCGCGAAGCTCTGGTGTGTATGTTCTTGGTTTCGTCATGTGTGCTCCCATTGATAAAGTTTATCAAAAAGGAGTGTCCTAAAAAGTCAGGCTACCTCAAAGATCACCTCGAGAATTAGAAAACCATCCTAAATTAGGGTCTCAAACGTTGCGCCTTCTACTTGAGGTTGTTACTCTGCGCATACCCGAGCATTTGTACCTTTGCGAAAGACAACGGTTATTGACCTCGCAAAGGCAAGCGTCTTGGGCAACTCAAACTATTTAGAGGAACTCATGGCAACTGCTACGAAGAAAGCACCTGCTGCAAAAAAGGCTACTGCGTCTGCGAAGAAGGCTCTTACATCCGTCCCGAAAAAAGCAACCGTAAGCGCGAAGAAGGCCGTATCGCCGGCGACGAAAGCTGCAAACGCTACGCCATTGAAGCCGATCAAGGAATCGTTCACGAAGGCATCGCTGAGCTTGCACTTGGCTGAGCGCGCCGGGGTCGAGCCCAAAGCTGCGAAAGCGCTGATGGCTGCACTCGAAGAGACAGTTTTGGCGTCCGTTCACAAGAAGGGTGCAAAAGAGTTCACGCTTCCTGGTTTGCTGAAGGTCGTGGCTCAAGATGTACCGGCAAAGAAGAAGCGTTTTGGCAAGGATCCGTTTTCGGGCGAAGACAAGTGGTTCGCAGCAAAACCGGCATCCGTACGTCTCAAGGTCCGGCCTTTGAAAAAACTGAAGGATGCTGCACTGTAAGAGCTGCCGCAGTTGCAACAAAACATAGACCGGCTTGACGTGGCCTGCCGTGGGTCAGAATTAGCGGCAGGCATCCTATGCAACTACACTGCGGTAACAAAATGAAGATGCTCGCAAAACGGTGGCGTCACTTGCGAATAGCGCGAAGTGCGTTTGCATAGGCCGGAGCAACCTTGCAGTGGCGTTCGAACGGATTCAGGCAAACCGGTGATGATCCGCTTCGGACCAGTTCAGGCGCCGCACTGGCCTCTTCAACGAACATGATCTTTCGACGCATGCTAATGGTGTCGGACGAGTCAATGATGGTTGTCGCATCCGTATTTTAAAGGAGGCGAGGAAAATGTCGGAAGCAAGTTGGTTCAATCAGTTGCATTTCGAATGGCAAGCCTTGAAAAGACACGATGCAGCGTTGGACATCGAAAAATTCTATCGGTATGTCATGTCGGCCCATAAATCGGGATTTGCGTCATTTGAGGCGATCGCGACCACCGCCAATGCGCTACTGTTGTCAAGCATTTCCGGCGCACCCTTTCGGACGCAAGCTGTTTGAGCAGGTGGGCGTCAACAAGCATCCGACGCTGCGCGTCGCATACGCGCTTTCACTGTTCGTGGGTACCGGGGGGCGATGCGGATCCGGAATCGGAAAATCGCATATTGGCCGATGTGTTGAAGGACGACAACGCACAGGATGCATTGAAAGGTCTTGCTGCGGCCGCTTTGGGCGATAGCGCGCGTCTCGGTCGTGGTATGGAGGCCGATCCGGAGCAAGCCAAGGTGCAATACGAGATTGCTTTTAAATACGGTAATCTCGACGCCGCTCGGACCCTTGGGCTGTACTGGGACAACCATTGGAATGCCGCCGCTGCGGGCGACAAGCTACCCAATCCCGCACGGGCGGCCAGCTGGTATAAACGCTGTCAATCAAAACTCGGGGGCGCATAGCGAGTGCAAGGTATCAAGTGGTCGACCATGATGAGACGCGGATGCGTCGTGACGATCAGTGTGCTTCGCAAATGACGACTGGAAATCTTGCCGATATCAGTCGCGAGCCCTCTTTTGGCCCGCGAGTATGTGTGAACTGCGATTGCTTAACCAAGGCATTCGGAGGAGGATCCTGATGGTCGCACCGGTTACGTTTATACGATCTCTTGTGTCGCTAAAATGTTAGGTGAGCCTGAGGCTTGGCTGGAAGAGATCGCACTGATGAATCTTGATCCCGAAGATGGGTGTCTCGGCGTAATTGACAATCTAGCTTCTGGTCCTAATGAAGTGATCGCCGTAACGGCATTCACCAACGCCGGCATTGAAGCTCTTAAGGACGCGATTGCTGACGCGAAGCGAAAGCCAACTCACTCTGCCTCCTCCTGACGTGCGGCGACACGCTGCACTTTGCACGAGCACTCTATTGATCCGACGTACGCTAGAACGATGCCCCTCTCGATGGTACAAACGAGATGAGTTCATTCAAAGAGAATGAACCCGAAATCTCCGATCGGACTATGCTGCTGCGAGGCTGACGAAGCACAGGTTCAGAAGTCCAACGGTGTCGGTATGACCAAATATGCCCGTGCAACGGAACGTTCTCTGCGACGATCAGACTCGGAGTTTCCAACACGATGGTCTGGGTCGCCTCGACGAAGCACCTGCCATCCGTCATATCGGGTGAGAAAAAGAACTGCATTTTCTGAGACCAATGCCCGATTTACGTCGAGATGGTCCTTGTTTTGGCGAGTGCCGTTCGCTACTCCGCAGGCGGTCCTCGGCATCACTACGCACCGTTCGGCGCAGTCATTGGGACAGCGCAGGGGACACCGCCAACCGTGCTGCCGCGCTCCGAGGAAAGGTGTTGGAGCTCACGTTATTGTGCGCAGGTCCCAAGTAGCGAATTCGCGAGATTATTTTAGGACTTTGACACGCTTTGAGGGGTTGACTTGTTGCAAGATATCGGAGGGCAAGCGCAATATGTCGGCCGCAAATCCTTGGACAACTGAGCCCACTCCTGCCTGCCGACTGGAAACTCAGCAAGGTTAGGTTTGCCCATCGCACTTCTGATTGCGACAATAAATAAAGCGAAAATGGGGGTGCCTCACTCAATCGGACTTTTCTAACGACCTTGCTGACATGTTCGAGCAGTTGCCGGGAGGACGCATCACGTTCGTGATCGCATTGATGGCGATGTTCATAGTGCTCGGCAGCTTTCTCGAAGGCATTCCTGTGGTCGTGCTGTTCGGCCGGCTGCTGTTTCCCATTTCGGAAGCGGTCGGCGTGCATCCGGTGCACTACGCGATGATCGCCGTGCTCTATGGGGATAGGTCTATCGCGCCCCCTTCGGCGTGGGTTACTACACCGCTTGCGCAATCAACCGAATCAATCCTGAGGAGGGAATGCGCCCGATAATTGCGCATATGTTGGCGCTGGCCGTGGGTCTCGTGCTGGTCGCCGCTATGCCGTGGATATCCACGGGGTTCCAGTAAGCAGCTAGTCACCAATGCGATGCCAACGACTTGCGCGCGTTCAAGCTTGCCCCGCAGAAAACATGAAGGCTGTGACGGCTGTCTCGGTGAGACTACCCAGCTTTTGCAGCCTTCAACTCCATTCACGAGCAATCTGCGCACGACCTGCTACATCAACTCTTGCTTAAAACGTTTCCCAGCTAGCACCAGTCGCGAGACTGATTGGCGAGGCAAGCCGCACGTTCTTGCGAGCAGGCGCAACACGGAGCTTTTTATCCTGATTTATAGGTGATGCAACCGGCCGGGCGCTGGTCTTAACCACGTCAACTGCGTTGGTCTTGAACAGCGACACTGTCGCTCGCAGCTGCTCAGCCTGATCCTCGAGCGAGCTGGCGGCCGCCGCTGCCTCTTCCACCAGCGCCGCGTTTTGCTGCGTAACTTCATCCATTTGCGTGATGGCCTGATTCACCTGCTCGATCCCCCGGCTTTGTTCCTGCGAGGCCGATGCGATCTCACCCATGATGTCAGTCACGCGCTGAATCGCAGTGCCGAGTTTGTCCATGTTGTCACCCGCACGCGCGACCAGCGCTGTACCCGCCTGTACGCGATCACCGGATGTTTCAATCAACCCTTTTATCTCCTTAGCCGCCGTCGACGAACGCTGAGCGAGACTGCGTACTTCCGATGCCACTACCGCAAAGCCGCGGCCCTGTTCCCCTGCGCGTGCAGCTTCCACCGCGGCATTCAAGGCAAGGATGTTCGTTTGGAAGGCGATCCCTTCGATGATGCCAATGATGTCTGCGATCTTGCCCGAACTCTCATCAATGCCTGCCATGGTTTCGACGACCTGACGCACCACTTCGCTACCTTGCTGAGCGACGTTGCGAGCATTCTCAGCAAGGCCGCTTGCTTGCTTAGCGTTGTCTGAGTTTTGCTTGACCGTCGATGTGAGTTCTTCCATGCTCGCGGCCGTCTCCTCCAATGACGCAGCCTGTTCTTCCGTGCGTGCTGACAGGTCCGTGTTGCCTGCGGCGATTTGTTTGGTCGCGCTCGCAATGGATTCGCTGCTCGTGCGCACGTTGCTTACCGTCATTGCCAGCTTATCCTTCATGGCCGCCACGCCGCTTAACAGCTGGCCCATTTCATCGTTCGAACGGATCACAATTGTGCGCGTCAAGTCACCATCAGCAATGTGCCGGAAATGACCGAGGGCGTCAGCGAGCGGACGCATGATTGCACGGCGCAGGTAGAACCACCCCGCGAACGCCGCTGCGATCCCTACAAGTAGTACGAAGCCGCCAATTATCTGTTGAGTGTGATACGTGCTGGAGTCGATAATATTTTGCGCATCGGCGTCGCTGATCTGGAAAGCTTTGAGCTTGCTCGACGCATCGGACATCACGTTGTAGGCGTCCGGTAACGTTTCCATGGCGAGCTTGCGCGTGGCTACCTGTTCACCGCTTGCGGTGGCGCCGCCAAACGACTCGACGGCCTTACGCAAGGCACTACGGGCTTGCTTGGCGTCTTCGGCCAGTTTGTCTTCTGCTGCACCGCGTGGCAAAGCATCGTAGCGTTTAAACCAGACATCAGATTCGTCGATGAATTTTCGCGCACGGTCTTGGAGGCTAGCAGTATCGGGCCCGGTCGGGTCAAGCGCGATCCTGTCGAGGACGAAGCGGCTACGTGCGACCAGGATCTCGGCGTTGCCGAGCGCATTCACAGAGGGAAGGCTATTGCGGCTGATATCTTCGGCAGACGAATTAATAGTACTCATCCCGTACAAGCCGAAGCCGGTCGTCACCGCGAGGAGGATTCCCAGAAATGCCATTGTTGCGGCGAGCCGCGTTCTTATCGAAATGCTCATCGTCTTGTCAGCCTCGTTAGTTTAAATATTTGCTGCCTTGGTACGCAGCCTTTCTTATTCCTTAATATCGGCTGACAAAATCAAAACTAAAGCATTGTCTTATTGGATTGCGCTAAGTTGTACGGAAGATCCAGCGCACGGCGCCCCTTCGATGATGCGGCGAATGGGAGACCATTGCCAGTTGAGGAAATACGTCTCAACGTAATGAAATCCGAACACGCCAACCCGCCAGAATGAGACCTACATTCCCTTTCCAAATTTTGACCGATAGGAACGCCGATTCGATTTTGGGCCGACTTGAATCGAGCGCCGCATCGTACAGTGCCCGCGTCGATGCGGTTACATGCGAAGGCAGATAAACACGAATGTAACCGCCCGGTATCGTTGGTTGTCTTGGTCCTCCCCAGTTCCGAAATCAAGAAGCGCCAAACTGGCAGCTAGTGGCCATTACCGATATTGCGGCTTTAGGACACTGAGCGACCCACAAGAGCGTCTTTAGGTGCGCCAAGCAGCGCGGAAATTTTGGTAGCTTCTAGCGGCCGTGCAAACAGAAATCCCTGGCCTTTTTCGCAAGACCATTTCCGCAACAGTTCTGCCTGCTGTGGTGTTTCGATGCCTTCGGCCGTCACGGTAAGCCCGAGCGATTTCGCGAGTGAGATAATCGCCTGGACGATCGCGTCGTCTTCTGTGTTCTGTCCGATACCACGTACAAATGACCGGTCGATTTTCAACACGTCAAGCGGCAGCATCTTGAGATAACTGAGTGATGAATAGCCGGTACCGAAATCATCGATTGCCAACCGAATGCCGAGATTTTTGAGCTTCTGCAGCGTGCGGATACTCGATTCGGTGTCGCGCATGATGACGCCCTCAGTGACTTCGAGTCGCAAGCTGGTCGGTGAAAGCCCCGCTTGCTCCAGGGCGCGCTGTACATCAGTGAGCAGGTCGGCGTGTTCAAACTGCCGAGGCGAGAGGTTCACGCTAACTTGCAGCGGAGGCTTCGAGGGGTACAGTAACTGCCATGCAGCAGCGTGGCGACAAGCCTCCTCGAGAACCCAAAGGCCCAGCCGGATGATGATCCCGGTTTCTTCTGCGATTGGAATGAAGTCAAGTGGAGCAATCAAGCCGCGGGTCGGATGTTGCCAACGCACAAGTGCTTCGACTTCGATGCACGCTTCGGATTCCAGCTGCACGATGGGTTGATAGTGCACCCGCAATTCTTGCCTTTCCAAGGCGACGCGCAGATCGGCCTCAAGCTCGAAACGCGACACGATGTCCGTGTGCATGTCGGCGTCAAAAATCGCGTAGCGACCTTTGCCGCCCGACTTTGCGCGGTACATCGCGACGTCGGCATTGCGTAAAAGAGAGGCTCCGTCCGTTGATTTCGTTGCGGTATCGGCAAGTGCTATACCGAGACTCCCAGAAACCACATACTCCTTACCGTCCAAAAGAAAGGGCTTGCAAAACTCCTTGATGATTCTTTGCGCAACCAGAGTCACCTCAGCCGTTGGTTCGCTCGTTAGGTGATCCAGAAGGATGACAAACTCGTCGCCTCCGAGGCGGGCAACAGTGTCCAAAGGGCGCACGTACGTAGCCAGGCGTTTTGCTACAGCGACTAGAAGTGCGTCACCCGTTTGATGGCCGAGACTGTCATTGACCCGTTTGAAATTATCGATGTCAAAGAACACCAGGCCGACGGTGCCGTTGCGTCGACTGGCGCGAGCCAACGCCTGCTCGATGCGATCCAGCAATAGCGCCCGGTTGGGTAGTGACGTGAGTGAGTCGTAGAAAGCCTGCGTTGTGAGTTGCTGCTCGAAAAGCTTGCGCTCAGTCACATCGTGCACGTTCACAACGATGCCACCGACGTCGGAGTCCTGCAACAAATTCGTCAAGGTGAACTCGCCGTTTCGCCACCCGTCCTGATTGTCGCGGCTGCGCAACTCCAACGTATTTGCTACGCCTGGCGTGGCCGCAACCTGTTGCCATACCTCATGAAGGGCGGCTTCGTCATCGGGGTGAATCCAGAGAGAAAACCTGTCGTCGGGCGAATGCTCATGGCTGAAGGCCCACGGGGTCTCCGCCGTAGGAGCCCGATAGAGGATGGTGCCGGATGTATCGCAAATCAGAATCACGTCTGCGGCATGGCGCACCAGAGACTTAAACCGTTGTTCGCTGCGCCGGGTTGCGGACACTCCGGCAAGCACAGTTTCCGCCCGCGAGTGCCGAAGGACGCTCGCGAAGAAACCCGCGAGCACGAGCCCGATCGCGAAGATAACCGGAGTCGCGATCAGGACCAGTTGCTGGGTATCGGCAAGCCGGTTCAACTGTCGAATCGCCTCCAGCCGATGCCGGACTGCATTAGCGGAAACATCGTGTTCTATGGCATCAAATAGCGGATCGGCTTCGCCGACGTCTATCGCGTTCACGCGTACGGTGTCGTTCACGTCAACCGCAGCGAACATCCTGCCGACAGCCGCCAAGTACGCGGTGTGGTTAGCAAGGACACCGTCAATCGTCGTGACGTTTTTACCTCGCTCGAGCGCGCGCGCTTTGCTGAGCCACGAAACCAGATCGGCGGCGGCTTGGGCGTGCTTGTCCCTAATCTGTTGTCCCGGTTCGAGACGGTATTTACGTTCAAGCGACTCTTCAGCTCCGACGCTATACCGCGCCTGCTCGTACGCATCGCTGGCTTCATTGGCCTGTTTTGATGCAAGTCCTGCGTGGTAATTTTCCAGAGCACCCCAGAACACCAGGGCCGGCATTAAGGCGAGCGCTACCACAAGCCCGGTGGCGGCAAGCCTGCCGCTGGACGATGATGGAGCGAGAAGCGCCAAAGCGCGCGTTAATCTCTTTAAAAGGACCATGAGGTAACCAGGTGGGAGCTAGGGCTTGCTCGGAGATAAGCCTTAAGGGCGGGAGATTGGTTCTGCATCAATCTTCAGTTGTTTACGGCAGTATTACGACACACCTTGAATTGCGTTGCTATGCAATCTTGAATAACTGCCCTGCTAGATCGCCCGTCCTCGGATGGGAGATCGATTTATTCAATAACGGCAGTATTTACCCGACGCATCGCATAGGGAAAGCACTCCGAATAAGGCTTTCATTTCTCTAACCATCAGACTAGAGTCACATCAAGGGGTTACCGATAACGTTTGCGCGAGTGCTAGTGGCCGTTAGCGCAAGATGCAGGCGCACGGGCAAAAAGGGGAAACGATGAGCAGACAAAACACAGTGAACTCAATTCGAGAAATCAACCTTTCTTATCTAATGCTTGCGCAGTGCATGTTGCACGAAGATCGGGCGGTTGGAATGTCGCGCCTCGGCCTGTCAGCGCAAGTTGGCGATCTCCTGGCGAGCCTCACGCGTGCTCAGGTCGTCAAGCTTGCAGCGTCCGACCAACTGCTGTGTTTCTTCCGCTTCAACGACGCTATGATGCTCAGCGCGCTTACTCAACCAGCACACCGCGCAACGGACGTCGTACCACCCCATGCGGCTGTCTTGCTGGCGAGCCAGCCCGCTGAACTGTTCGTTCAAAAAGTGGGCGCCCATCTCGATCAATAAAGCCTCATCGACACCGCACATGACGGACCCGTCGCGAGCGGCTTGATCGAATTCAAGCGGTGAATGGAGTTGCCGGAAACGAACCACGCTCTTGCGCGACCGGATGTTCCGGTAAGACGCTAAGCGAGGCATGTTACCGGAGGAAGACACAGTGCCGTTTTGGGCCACTGATAAATGGCGCGGCTGCCAAAACATCCATGTCTCGGTGTTCCAAAGCACGTGCGTGTTCCTCCTGGACGGGCACTCCAACCATGTACCTTGATGCGTAGACCAAGCTGAATCGGGTGTATTCCTAATCATGGGGTCACGGCGATTCTAAAGCGGTCCCCGTTTTGAGACCGAAATTCGAAACGATGTTCCTGGTAGCCGCTTGAGTTTAATCAGTGGTAGCACCTCCTCCGTACCCTCTCGCTTCCCACAAACGCGTTTTCATCCGGACCTCGGGTAAAGCTACAAAGCTGTACGTTTACCCGGTCCAGCCGATGGCAAGGCACAGACGGTATTAGGAAGTCGCGCCGTGTCACAGGTCCATTTCACCCTCGGAAACGGTGGCGTCGCGCAAACGGCGATGCTGCTTCCCGACATCGCGAGCCACGATTGACGCTCGCGTTGAATTCTGCAAGTAGGTATCGATGACAGATGATAACGACACGCCCAATCATGTCCGGGTAAGCGACGATGCTGAAGCGGGGAGCATCATGGCGGAGTGCGCGGAGGAGCTACAAATCCCTTCCTCGCTCGCCGTGCCAAGCACTGAACAACAAGTCGCGGAGGTCGTAGCATTCGTTACAGACGACGATCCGGGATCTGTCCCGGTTGTGCTACTCGTTGATGACGAGCCGAGTGTCTTGTCATCCCTCAGGCGTTTGCTCAGGCCGACACGCTATCAGGTGCTTACCGCAGAAAGCGGGGCGGCCGCGCTGGAGATGCTCGCGTCAACCGAGGTCGATTTGATCATCTCGGATATGCGCATGCCTTATATGAGCGGAGCAGAATTCCTCGCTCACGCGCAAGCGCTATATCCGCATACGATGCGTATTTTATTGACCGGCTACTCGGAGGTCGAATCGGTTGTTCGTGCGATCAACGAAGGCGGGGTCTACCGGTATCTTAACAAACCATGGGACGACCAGGACTTGCTCCTGACAGTCGAGCAGGCACTCGAGCAACGGCGGTTGCGCAAGGAAACCGAGCGGTTGACCGCGCTTACGCACAAGCAGAATGATGATTTGCGGAGGTTTAACGCCGGCCTTGAAGCCCAGGTTCTGGCGCGAACGGAGGAAATCCGTCAGACCGTCATGTTCCTCGAGGACGCGCAACGCGATCTGAAGCGTAATTTCTCGACGATGGTGCAGGTCTGCGCAAGCATGATCGAGCTGCGCTGCGGCGTCCTGGGCGGCCAATCACTGCGCATCGGCGAGATGGGGCGGCGTTTGGCGCTGGCGTTCGACATGAGCGATTTGCAGGCTCAGGATGTGTTTTTCGCCGGCCTGCTGCACGGAATCGGCAAGCTGTCGCTGCCAGACGAATTGCTTCGCAAATCGCTTGATCGACTTTTGCCCGAGGAGATCCAGTTTTTTTATCAGCATCCGCTGCGCGCACAAATGGTGTTGACGCCAGTCGCGCAGCTGGATCATGTTGCGCACATTGTCCGCCATCAGTACGAGCGGTTCAACGGCCGAGGCACCCCTGACGGTTTAGCTGGTTCAGACATTCCGTTTGGCTCGCGGATTTTGGCAGTGGCCCGCGATTTCGAGGGTCTGCGAAGCGGCGGCATCGTGAAGCAAGCCGCCTCGCTCGAACAGGCAATCGTGATGCTCAACTCGCAGGCGGGGACGCGCTACGATCCCCAAGTTGTTGATCGCTTCGTAGCATTGGTAAAGGATCCGCTCGCGCTGAGCGGTGATACGCCAGTTACGCTGATCGACGCATCGCAGCTCCGCGAAGGGATGCGTCTCGCCGATGACCTGCACACGAGCCGGGGCGTGCTCCTCCTGGCGAAGGACGGCGTCGTGTCCGCCCATCAAATCACACAGGTGAAGCGTTTTCAGGCGCAGGACAAGACGCCATTTGCGATTCTGGTCCACACGGGGGAGCGAAGCCAACCCGAACCTATGCGCCGCTAAACGCGCCATCACAACGCGATGTCGGCTATGACAGTTCCGATAATGTCGAGCGCAAGCGTCGGTTAGTGATTACATCAGCTCACCGCTACAGTGTGGCGGCTCACAGAGAGACATAGATGAACACGCCTTATAGCCCGTTGGCGAGCGCTGACGAATTCGCCAAGCGCACTCGCATGCAGAAACGCCTGGTCGGTGAACTGGCTGTTCAGCGCGACCAGTTAAAAGTGGCACTGGAGAATATGCCACAAGGCATTTGCATGGTGGACGAGATGAGCCATCTCACAATGTGCAATGCACATTTCCTCCATATGCTTCAGCTCCCAGCCGATGCGTTCGACCACGGGAACACCTATGTCGAGGTCCTGTTGCGCAGTCCGGTCTTCGGCGACCAGGTCGAGCGCCTAGCTTATCCCTATGCGGCCGAATATTTCGCGATGGTCTGGTCAAGGGCTCACGGGACGGTGCAACAACTGTGGTTCGACGAACGTGTCATGTCCATTACACATCAACCGTTGGAGTCAGGTGGTTTTGTCGAAACGTTCGACGACGTCACGGAGCTGCGCCAAGCCGATGCACGCGTTGCGCACATGGGGACGCACGATGCGCTGACCGATCTGCCAAATCGGGCGCTGCTTAGGCAACGCATCGATGAGACGATGGCTTCCGGCGACCAAGCGCGTTGCGTGCTGCTTTATATTGATCTGGATCGTTTCAAGAACGTGAACGACACGCTCGGCCACGCAGTCGGTGACGCGCTGTTGCAACACGTCGCCGAACGGCTCACTCAAAAGCTACCAAACGGAGCCCTGGTTGCAAGGATCGGCGGCGACGAATTTGCGGTGCTGGTGCGAAACGGTGTCGGACGCGGCGACATCGCGATGCTTGCCGAGCAACTAATCAATGGTGTCAGCGACCCGTACATGGTCGAAGGGCATGCAATTGTCATCGGCACGAGCATTGGCATCGCGATCGCTCCTGAGCACGGTTGCGAATGGGGTGCGCTCGCCAAGCATGCGGATCTTGCGCTGTACGAAGCGAAGTCGGCCGGGCGAGGATGCTATCGCTTCTTCGAGCTTGAGATGGAACGTTCGATGCAGGCTCACAGAGCGCTCGCACTCGAATTGCATCAGGCGATCGGTCGACACGAATTTGAATTGTGCTACCAGCCGCTCGTTAATCTTCACCCACAACGCGTCAATGGCTTCGAGGCGCTGCTGAGATGGCGAAACCCCAAGCGGGGAATTGTCGGAGCGGGCGAATTTGTGCCACTTGCGGAGGAGCTGGGCCTGATTGCGCCAATCGGCGAGTGGGTGCTCCGCCACGCCTGCTGGCGAGCAACGCGCTGGCCCGGTTCCCTTCGCGTATCGGTGAATCTCTCCGCCGCTCAGTTTCGGGGTAATAGCCTGGTAGACGCCGTCACGTCCGCGTTGAGGGAGTCTGGGCTTGCACCGCATCGACTCGAACTCGAGATCACGGAGTCGCTGATGCTCGAGAATACGGACGCAGTGCTGTGCGTGCTGCGGCAACTTCAACGGATCGGTGTCAGCATCGCGATGGATGATTTTGGCACGGGCTACTCGTCCTTGAGCTATCTAACGATGTTTCCGTTCGATCGCATCAAGATTGACCAATCATTTACAAGAGGCATTGGTCAACGTCCTGAAGCCGAAGCGGTCATTCGGGCCGTGATGGGAATATGCACGAATCTTGGCATCGTCAGCACTGCGGAAGGGGTGGAGACGAACGCACAACTCGACTTCTTATCCCGAGCTGGCTGCGATGAGGCGCAAGGGTATCTTTTCAGTCCTCCGCGCCCGGAACAGGAAGTTGCCAACTTTCTCGCGTCGTGGACGCCGAGCGAATCGAGCCGGGCAGCGGTACTAGCCGATACACGCACCGGTCAAAGCGCGATACAAGGCGGCATATAGTGACTTCTCCGTCATCCCGCACGGTGCCTGCTTGGTCCGTGAATCTCGATGCATGCAACGCCGTGCGAGAAGTGCACCTGCATCGAACAAGCGCCGTATTTCACTTCAGTCCAACGGCTTCCTTTCTAAACCGTCCGAAAGAAAGTTTCTACCAGGACCAGGATATGTATCAACACCCTCATAACCATGTCTAGACTCCCGGGAGTGTTCGATGCATTGCGAGCCGTTGCCGCACAACGCCTCCCGGATGAATTATTCGCTACCATGATTCGCGCCGCTATCGAGATCTCGGGCGCGCGCAAGGGTTATCTGCTGTTGCCAGAGGACAAATGGTTGAGGTTAGCGGCGGAAGGAGAGTCGTGCGGTCATTGCTTGAACATCCGCACGCATCGTGAAAGCATGCCATGCCCTAGAGTTCCGATCTCCATTATTACCAACGTACAGCACTCGCATGCTCATGTTGTGATTGCGGATGCGGCACAGGACAACCCTTTTTCGGCAGACCCCTATCTAGTCAATGAAAATGTCAGATCCGTTGTATGCCTGCCCATGACCAGTCAGACTAACTTGATTGGACTTGTTTATCTGGAGAACGATTCTGCGGCCGATGTATTCACGCAAGAGGGGGTGACGTTCCTGGACGCGCTGATTGCGCAGGCAGTAATTTCGCTTGAAAATGCTCGATACTGTGAGCGGCTGGTGCAAGAAAATAACAGATGGAGTGCCGAGCGTGGCGAACTGGTGTTTCAGCGCAGTTTGCTACGTACATTCGCCGAAACTTTTCCCCATCATATTTATGCCAAGGATATTAAAACGCGCTTCATTTTTGGCAACACGGCGGTCGCGCACGCAATGGGCGTTAAGACTCCTAATGATTTGATTGGAAAGACTGATTTCGAGTTTTATCCTGAGGAGTGCGCAGCACAGTATTATCTTGAAGAACTAGCGATAATGCAGACGGGCCAGCCGTTGATTCATCATGAAGAAGAACTTAACTATCTTCTCGCCAACGATGTGGCGTGGATGTTAACGACGAAGGTTCCTCTGCGGGATGACGACGGAAAGGTGGTCGGCATTGTCGGTGTCAACTACAACATCACTGAGCGCAAGCAGATCGAGATGGAACTGATCTCGCGTAACGTGGAATTGTCGGCATTAAATGCGAAGCTTTCCCAGGCTCAGGCGCAACTGGTGCAATCTGAAAAATTGGCGTCCATCGGGCAGCTTGCCGCAGGTGTCGCGCACGAAATCAATAATCCGATTGGCTTCATATTTTCAAATTTCAACACCTTAGATGGATACCTGAAAAAATTGCTTACCCTGCTCGCGGCTTATGAGGGGGCTGAACACTTCATCAGTGAACCGACGATAACGGAAAAACTTCGGGTGCTGAGTGAGAGTATCGACATACCTTTTCTGAAAGAGGATGTCCCGGTGCTGATGGGCGAGACCAAAGACGGCATCATCCGGGTGCGAAAGATCGTTCAAGCGCTGACGGAATTCTCGCGCATAGGTGACCATTTGGAATGGCGGTCTGCAAATCTGCATCAAGGTATCGATGCCACGCTGAACATCATTCACAGCGAGGTCAAATACAAAGCAGATGTCATAAAGGAGTACGGCCAGATCCCCGAGGTTGAGTGTTTTCCGTCGGAAATCAACCAAGTAGTCATGAACCTGCTCGTCAATGCAACACATGCGATCGGAGGTGACCGAGGGACGATCACTATTCGCACGAGTGTCGAAAATGGCCGTGTGGCGGTCGAAATAATGGATACTGGTTGTGGCATCCCGAAGGAAAACCTGTCACGCATTTTCGACCCCTTTTACACGACCAAACCGGTGGGGAAAGGGACCGGGCTTGGATTGTCATTGTCGTACGGTATCGCGCAAAAGCACAATGGAACCCTGGGCGTTGAAAGTGTGGTCGGGCGCGGCACCACGTTCCGACTAACTCTGCCCGTCAAACAAGATGTGACTTGACGAAAGCGAGGTGAAGTACGCCAGCGAAGGCGCGGCCTCAGGTATGAAGCTATTGTGCATGTCAGCACATTATCAATGTGAAACCGGCAGTGATCGCAACCGGTTTGAGACACGCTTAAACGAACCGCGAAGTATGCGAACGCGAAGGTGCCGGGAATGCGAGAGCAGTATGGAAGTGTCGACGATTTGCCTGTGTCAGTAAGCCGTATCGCCACGTAAACGCCCTTAGGGCTGAAGCTAGGTGTGGCGCCAAGGCGGTTCCGATTGATCGCGCCACGCCTGGTCCCGGGCAAGATGGGCAGGCGGTCCAATAAATGATTAGCGCCGCCGGCTCTGGGTGATGTGCGCGCGAACGTCAGCTTTGGAGAGAGATCGAATCACGGCTTCGCGTCCAACTACAGGGGCTTCACCGCTCGGGATTAGTTATCCAGGGCTTCATATAAACCCTGCGCTGCTGTCAAATGGGCTGACTGTGCTACGAAACCATAATCCTCTGGCCGCACCAATTGGCATCCGGACGAAGTTCTTACGGCGTCAAACGGGGTGGTTGCGCGAAAGACCATTATCAAGCCGCTAATGTAGGCTGTGTAAATTTGCTGCCAGGCTTTTGTCGGGCCTTTTATTTTTCGTCAAAAAAAAGTCGACGCAAGCGCCGACTTAATGTTCGGGCAATTCCGAAGGCCGACCCGAACTGAGAGAGACTCGATCATACCGCCCTTAACGCAGCTCAGAACTGTCCAATCCCGCGTCCTTGACGTATGTCAATAAATAGCATTTTAGCGAACTTAAAAGCTACGGTCCGCATACACTTCGCTTAATCATACGATTAGAGCACCGATAAACCGTCGAGTTTGCAATTTATGACAACCGGCAGACGTATTGATAGTAAGCATCCGGCGATCTCATCTGGGTTTCTGTTCCTGGGCGTAAGAGCATACGTTTCCACGATCAGGAAGCGGACACGTGCACACTTTTTCCCAAGACATTCCGACCGGGCGCACACGGCGGACCTATAGCACCTCGTTTAAGTCAGAGCTTATCGAGCAATGTCGGCAGGTCGGCATCTCATGTTCAGCCGTGGCGATCTCGCATGGCCTGAATCCTAATGTGCTGCGGCGCTGGATCAAAGAGGCCGCCGATCCTAGCGACGCTGCGCCGCCTGCACCCAAACCGGTTGATGTCGAGCTCAAGCCTGCCGTCGTCGCGCTGCCAATGACCGTGCCGATAGCTCAAGCGCCCGACGCGGCGCAAGCGAACGTGCGTATCGACATTCAGCGCAATGGCACAACCGTGTCAGTGCTGTGGCCGCAGCTTTGCTTGAGTGACAGCGCAGCTTGGGTTCGGGAGGTGCTGCGATGATCCGCATCGACGCCATTTGGCTTGCGACCGAACCCCTCGATATGCGTGCCGGCGCTGATACCATCCTTGCTCGCGTGGTGAAGGTATTTGGGTCCGCACGGCCACATCATGCATATCTGTTTGCCAATCAGCGCTCGACGCGCATGAAGGTCCTGGTGTACGACGGTTTTGGCGTCTGGCTTGCTGCACGACGCTTGAACAAAGGTCATTTCGTCTGGGCCAATGGTCATAGTGATATTGCTGAGACGTTAAATCTCGAGCAACTGCGCGCACTCGTGATCGGGCTGCCCTGGCAGACGTTGGCGCACGACCACGTAATCGCGGTGGTATAGCAAATGACGTAAACAGTTTCGATTCCCCCGGCGTGCAGGTGCTGGCAAACTTGGGGGCATGAATTCACCCACTGATCTCGATGCCCTGAACCCCGATCAACTGCGCGCACTTGCGCGGCAGTTGATGACCCAGGTCGACGAGAAGACGCGTGAATCGCACTACCGCCAAACGCGCATTGACCAGCTCACCCATGAGCTCTCGGTCATCAAACGCCTGCAATTCGGCAGACGTAGCGAACAGTTCACTGCCGAGCAGTTAAGCTTGCTGGACGAGGCCATTGATGAGGATTTGGCCGCGCTTGAGGCCGAGCTGGATGAACTGCGCTCAGACGCGCCGCAGGAGAAGCCCCGCAAGCGGGCCAAACGCTTGCCGTTGCCGCCCCAGTTGCCCCGCACCGACATCCATCACGAGCCGACGGAGTTAACCTGCCCCTGTGGCTGCCAACGCGTGCGCATTGGCGAGGATATCAGCGAGAAGCTCGACTACGCTCCGGGCGTGTTCACTGTTGAGCGCCACATCCGTGGGAAGTGGGCATGTAAAGCGTGCGAGACGTTGATCCAGGCGCCGGTGCCACCGCATGTGATCGACAAAGGGATTCCGACGAATGGCTTGCTCGCACAGGTGTTGGTCGCCAAATACGGCGACCACCTTCCTCTGTACCGGCAGGAACGCATCTTCGCCCGGGCTGGCCTAGCAATTCCACAATCGACGCTCGGTGGCTGGGTGGGCGTATGCGGTGTACGTTTGCAGCCCTTGGTCGACGCACTTCGCGAGGAACTGCTGCGCCACAGCGTCTTACATGCAGACGAAACGCCAGTGCAGATGTTGAGCCCCGGCAAAGGGAAGACGCATCGCGCCTATTTATGGGCGTACACGTCGACCCAGTTCGCAGAGGTGCGCGCGGTCGTGTACGAGTTCGCCGACGGTAGATCTGGCGAACACGCTCGCACCCTTCCTGGGCAATTGGCGTGGCAAACTGGTCGTCGACGATTACAGCGGCTACAAAGCAGGATTCAAACTGGGCATCACGGAAATTGGCTGCATGGCACATTATCCCGAGTGCGGTTTTATCCGGAGGGGATCAGGTTGTCGCCAACGTGCATGTGGCCTATCTGAAGTTCAAACTCCACATAAAGTTTGATCGTTCACAAAGACTGCAAGAACGCGAGCAGGTCGGCCTTTGATTTCCATGGCTTTGTGTTCGCCGGCTCAATGCCGGCCTTCTTCCAGAACGCCTCCATGGCGTCACGCTTCATCTGCAGGTTGATCGTGATGTAGCGACCTGTCGTTGCGACGCTGGTATAGCCAAGGTAGTCGCGAATCACTGTGACGTCGGTTCCAGATTGCAGCAACGCGACGGCGCAACTGTGTCTCAGGACGTGCGGCGTGATGTGCTTTCGCAGCAATGCGGGGTTGTCGCGAGCTGCTGCGGTCGCGTACTTGGTGAGGATGTAGGCGATGCCATCGCGCGTCAGGGGTTGCCCGTTTCGATTGACGAACACGCACTGTCCACCGTCACTACGTGACATGCCCCGCAGTCGATGTAACGCGTTGGCTGTCTCGGGCCACAGTGGCAACACACGCTCCTTTCTTCCCTTGCCGCGCAGGCGAACCTGTCTCGGGGCAGCTAACTGCAGATCGTCCCACCGAAGGCCCGCAGCCTCACTGACCCGAGCACCGCAGTTGTAGAGGAACAGCAGCAGCGTATAGTCGCGCCATCCGTCGCAGGTGCGTTTGTTCGGCATGTTGATGATCAATCGAACATCATCCGCCTCAAGGTAGGTTGATGGCTGCTGGCGCGCTTTCTTGGCAGGAATTGGCCAACACTCGTATGTACTGTTGTGAATGAGTCAGGTCGTTGCGCAGCAGGTGCTTGAAGAAGCCTCGGATCGCTGCACGTCGGCAGTTGCGCGTCGCCGCCGAATTAGATCGCTCAGCTTCGATGTGATCCAGGAAGCGTGTCACGACGTTAGCGTCGAGGTCGGCAAGCTGCAAGGAGACGACACCGCGACCGTTCTGCTCAGAGACGAACTTGAACGTATGCGATCCATCAACGACGCCTCTCTGAGGGTGCACGCCGTTGGAGCGTGGACGATGTAGGGAGCGCGCGATCAGGGAATGTCGGCAGGCATTTTCCAAGGAAGCAGCGCGTCGTATTCATCGACGGTATTTGCAAGTGGCAGCCGTTGAAACAGCTAGGTGAGGTAACGATAGGGATCAATGCGGTGGGCGCGACAGGTCTCCACGATTGAGTAGATGTTAGCGCTGGCGTTTGCGCCCGCAACGGTGTCTGCAAACAGCCAGGAGCGGCGTTTATAGAAAGGCGTCTATAAGGGACGAGCATGGTTATTCGCTGACTCTGTGGGTGGGGCTAAAGCGAGCGCGAACCTGTACTCGCTCGTCCAAACGTGTGTCGCAAATCGTGTCGACGCTTATCGATATCTGGTTGACCTATTTACGGCGCTGCTTATGCCAAGACCGCCGACGACTACGAGGCCTTGTTGCCTTGGAACCTCGGCAAACCCGAAAGGGATGCTTCGGCATAATCTATTCCAGTCCGAGGTGCGTCCTTCACGGACCACTTACCATTCATCCGGCCTAGAAGGCGCATCCATAACCTCCTCTGGAAGAGCCGTTGCCACCCGCAGTGCGTGAGTGTTGAGCAGTCGATATAGCGTTACGCGAGAAATGCCGAGATCCTTTGCTGCATCGCCGAGGCGTCCTCGATGACGCAGCAATGCGAGTTCGATAGCTTGGCGTTCTGCAGCTTCGCGCACGCGGGCCAGGGACATCGGCGCGCTCTCGACATGCTCCCCGAGTTCGAGATCGACCGCGCGGATCTGTCGTCCGTCGGACATGACGATCGCGCGGCGCACGCGGTTAATCAGCTCGCGCACGTTGCCCGGCCAGCCATAAGCCTGGATCGCAGCGATCGCGTCGGGCGCAAATCCTCGTACTCGACGACTGGCGTCCATCTTGAAACGCTCGAGTATATTATTCGCAAGTAACTCGATATCTTGACCGCGCTCGCGCAGCGGAGGTTCTTTAATCTGCAGCACGCACAGGCGGTGGAATAGATCCGGCCGAAAACGACCATCGCTCATGGCCGTCTGCATTTCCACGTGTGTCGCGGAGATAATACGCACATCTACGGGAGTGGAGGCATGCCCGCCGAGCCGTTCAATCGTGCGCTCTTGCAGGAAGCGCAACAAGCTCGCTTGGCTTTCGGACGGCAGGTCTCCGATCTCATCAAGGAAAAGTGTGCCACCGTTTGCAGCCTCCGCCCGTCCGATCTTGCGCTGGTTGGCACCGGTGAACGCGCCGCGTTCATAGCCAAACAATTCCGATTGAAGAAGGTGAGTGGGAATAGCACCGCAGTTGATCGCGATGAACGGCCGATCGCACCGCACTGAACGGGCGTGAATGGCGAGCGCGGTCAATTCTTTGCCGGTTCCCGACTCGCCAGAGATGAACACGGGCGCGTCCGTCATTGCAACCTTGCGGATAGAACTGAACAGCGCAAGCATTGCGTCACATGATCCGACCATGTGACCCTCTGAGTGA
>NZ_JBLKRU010000056.1:0-48241 GCF_047608185.1 Caballeronia eucalypticola | reverse complement strand
AACCGCCCTCGTGCTACGCATGCGTTTCATTCACCCTTCGAGGTATTTGCCGCGACACTAAAAGCAGCGGATCTCGCAACGTCATCTAAACATTAGACCAGTTGTTGCACTTCGACTTGAGACCGCCCTGCCTGCACCTCGCGCGCAGCTCCAGCTACTCGTTCAATTGCCTGAGCTTCCGGCGAGCGCCGACGTTCGGTCTTAGGCACTTCGCGTTCTATCGGCACCATGGTTTCGTCAAGTAGTCGTCCGCGGAGGCTATCAGCAACGTGTCAGTAACAGACGACAGGTCGACTATCGCTCGAAGTCTCTCGCCGCCAATTTCAGAGAATCTGTCTTGTCGCGCATTGCCCTGCGCGCTGCCAACGCAAAGATACGGTTGCGCCCGTCTGCGAATGCCTTGAGCACGCGAGCTTCGCTGGCATCCGGTGGCAGCCAAAAGAACCGTTCCAGTGCGTCTCTCGTTAGCGAACAACGAACTTCTCTACCGCCGATTAGAATCGGAAACGCGACTGCGGTCCCATCGCCTGCGAGGACAATCTCGGCAACGCTAGTTGTGTCCACCTTGCACCCCTATTTCATTCGCTAAAAAACTGGCGCTTGCGGAGTGAGGTCCATTTTGACCTCGCCGCGTTGAATTTTAAAAAAGAGCCCTGCTGCTTTCAATTCGATCAGCAGCGCAGTACGTCCATGATTTTGCCATTAATGTCACGCTTGCGAGCTCCGAGGGAATTCGTCTCACCGTCAACGCGGGGCGTATTTCACTCAGGCATGACAGATTGGCAAGGCCGAATATCTGTTCCGAAACCGAAAAGACCATCGCCTCACGCCGCCGTTTCACTCATTTTGCGATTCGCATAACCAACGCTGTACGAGCGAGACAACTTTAGCAAACTTCTTCGGCCTGGCGCACGCGCGGCAGCATGCGGTCGAACTCGCGCTTGACGATGCCATAGCACTCACAAGCACGCGCTTCAAGACCTGCGCGATCGAGCACCTTGATACAACCACGGCTGTGATGGATCAGCCCCGCGTCATGGAGCTTTCCTGCCGCTTCCGTGACCCCTTCGCGACGCACGCCCAGCATGTCGGCGATCATCTGCTGCGTCACCTGGAATTCGTTGGACGGCGTGCGGTCAATCTCGATCAGCAACCAGCGGCACAACTGCTTGCTCAGCGAATGGTGACGGCACGCAGCGGTCTGCGCAATTTGCGTCAGCAGCGCTTGCATGTACAGCATCATCAGGCGGCGCAGGAAATCCGAACGATTGAACGCCTCACGCAACGCACTGGCGCTCATGCGATACGCAAAGCCCGGGCATTGAACCTGAACGCGCGTCGGCATGGTGTCGCCGCCGGTCAGGATAGGAACGCCGGTCATGCCTTCGCGGCCAATCGCGGCGATCTCCGCCGAGCTGCCGTCTTCCATCGAGTGAAGCAACGAGATGATGGCTGTCGTCGGGAAATACACGTGATGAATCCGTTGACCCGAATCGCAAAGCAGTTGGCCTGTACGAAGCTGAACGAGTTCCAGGTGCGGCGTGAGCGCTTCCCATTCATGTGCCGGAAGCGCGCCCAAAAGATGATTGCCGTGCAGGTCTGATTTGAGGGTCAACATGATTTTTTTCTCTGATTCGTGCGCTGTGCGCCTATTTTTTATACCGGTCCGCCTCGCGTCTTCTTGATGCATCTGACGGCATTCATCGAAGACATGTTGCGACCAGCCCCGTAAGCAGACTTGCCGAAGTCGTGGGTTATTTTTAGACTCCGGCTGGTGCTGCACCACACATAAAGCGAGGACCGTGCCAGATCTCTGAAACCCAGTACCAGCATGGGAGCCTCATTGGATATGCAGCAGCGCACAATGGGGGTGAGAACGTTTTTGATTCACTCTTGAACAGTACAAACCCGAACGAACGCTATCTGTCCGATCAAACGCGCAAACGCTGTCGTCGGGTCAATGCCTTGCTGGAAGGGCGTCCGAGTTTTGAAGCGATGTTTGAAAGCACCGGTTTGCTGGCGGCAAAACCCTAGTCGCATCAGCATCTATCCGCCATTCCAAAAGTGTTTCAGATTTGTCTGTCGAATCAACCTCGGCTCGCGCGCTTTTCGCTGCTTTTCGCGATCTAAAAGGGCGAACGAGTATTGAACTTAGGAAAAGCGCTTGAATCACTGATGCTGTCCGTTAAGGCGTGCGACGACGAAATCGGTAAGGGAAATCGACCTCTTACGGCTACGGCAAGCAAATATCCCCACCAAGGATCTCCTGGCCCAGACATTGCCGAACGATTAGGATTACCAAGGTATTGGAAGTTGAGCTGATCGTGCCCGCTATATATGGCACGCCACCCTTTGACGCATCCAAAATGATGTGTTGGCTAACGGACAGTTGGATTTTAAGGCGATGCGTACAATTCATCTGACATAACACGAATTGTTTGTTTGATTTAGCCGTACTTCGCTGTCGACGTCAGCGTGCCGGATCGTTAAAGGAAACTGTATGAGAGAGATACTAGCGGCACCCTATATGTCGACGAAGGATGCCACGACGCGCCCCACGCGTGAGAAGTTTTCCTGTTCGGGCGATCAGTTCGACATCATCGTCGCCTTCGCGGTGAGCCATGATTTACTTCACGCGCCGTTCCACTTCGTCGTTTCCGAATACAAGCGCACCAGGCTTCATTAATTTGGGGAACGCGCGTGAATCCCAGCTATCCCTGCAGTGTTGACAGGCCCGCGCGCCCAGCGGTTGGTAGCAAGTTGAGGCCTTGCCCGAGTCGACCACGGCTTATGCTGTCGCCAAAGCTGAGCTGTCCACGTATAACAAGAGCTTGTCGAAGGAAGTCGTGCTGAAGGGCGCGCCGGTGTCGCCGGGTTGGCGACAAACAGACACGACGGCCGCACTCGTAGAACGGCTCGCCAGCCGGGGCGGCACGGATTACGAAGGCGGCAAACAGATCATCATGGATGCACACGGCGGTATCCGGCTCGGACGTTCGTCAATACTCGCGGAGGTCGCCGACCTCGTCGCCTTTCTGATTTCACCGCGTGCGCCGGCCATTAGCGGAACGGAATATCTCATCGACGGCGGGAGCATCCCCACTGCTTGATGCATGGACCGGTGACTCGGCCAGACACGAAGGGCTAGGAGTCCAATTGACGTGACGGGCGCGAGGATAGCCCTCAGCGGTGACAACGGGTATGGTCGGACGGCCCGTTAGCGGGATTCCATCGTCGAGCTCCTGTCTTTAACATAAATAGAATGATCGGAATTTAGTTCGCATTCCTATGCGTATTAAGGCGAGGATGTTTATCAATTTGTGCAGCGGGCCGCTGCACAAATTCGGATATATTGTGCCTCCAGGGTGCGAGGTGACGGTCTGCGCGTGGCGGGGAGAGCTGTTGGTTAGATGCGATGTCCGTGCACGATGGGGCGGCAAAAGGGGGAAGTGCGTGAATGCTCCTCACGGACCTGGTGTCGTGCAGAGGCTGTCAATGAGTCTCATCGTCGTTGCTCTCCAGCCAAGCCGGAATATCACGCTTGCCGTTGAGCACACGCCAGACTTCCACATGAGCCTCGCGCTCAATATAGAAGATTAGGTGCGGATACCGATCCAGTGGCCACGACCGCAGGTCTGGGATACCCAGCTCGTACGCGTAACGGGGAGACCCGATGTTCGGGTGCTTGGAGAGACGCTCGTAAGCCTGCTCGATCTCCGCGATGATCCGAGCGCAGCCTGCTCCGAGCCTTCGTCTACGATGTAGTGCGTCACCTCGTCCTCCACGTCCTGCCTGGCTAGCCTTGTCGGAATGACGGGCTTAGCCCTCATTTGCGAGAAGTATGCACGCGAGCGCGCAGCGATTCGAAGTAGTCGGCGTCAACAGGGGCGGCGAGGCCGGACGTTGCGCCCTGCAGGATTATTGCGCGCAGACGCTTGCGATCTTGGTCTTTTCGGATCAGTTCGCGGACGTATTCGCTACTCGTGCCGTACCCGCCCTCGCCAACCTGTTCGTCGACGTAGACCTTCAGTGAATCCGGTAGGGAAATGTTCATAGTCGTCATAAAACAACTCTAGCACGCTTTGGCAAATTTTGCCAAAGCGATGCGGTGTTATGAGGCGGCTGATAGAGAGTGACGGCCACGGCTTTGGTGCGCATAAACTATGAACGGTAGTTCGCGTCGGGCGAACAAAGTAACGGATATGCGACCGTGCGCGCGGCGTTCGACCGTAAGCTGGTCGATTCATAACATACTATTAATTGGGCATAATGTTAAATTATCGAGTTTTCGTTCGTAGTCCGAAATAGTTGAGTACATCTACGATGCAGCAAGATATCTTCCTCAGTGTATGGTGATCAGCGTTCCATGACGCGCCAGATTTGTTTCTCCGATGCACATTTTGATAACGCACCGCGGCGACGGCAAAATATTGACACTGTCGTTTGAAGACTTGATATGGAGGCGCCAAGGTTGACGGTTTGGGACTCGCTTTCTGGGCGATGATGTGCGAATGCTCACGGATACCAGCAGGACGGCAAGCGGCAGATGATTTGGCTCATACTATGAGTCGCCCAATCAACGGAGGTAGCTGATGAAAAATTCGTTTGTGCACAAAGGCTTTACCGTCTCGATGAACGCAGTGAGAAATGATGCGGATCCTGAGTGTGCGCGTTTCGATGTTACTGTTGCCATCGAAGACATATCCACGGGACAATTTCTTCTGAACGAAACTCGGCCGGTGGAAGCGCTGGATAAGGAACAAATGACTGCGGAGCGCGCGTTGAACCACAGTGCCCGAGAGGCGCGCAGCTTGATTGATGGTGAGCAGGCGTCTTGAGAAAGGCCGCTTCAATATGCGTTCCCGCTGGTTGTCGCCGTAGCAGCGTCGTGATCCGATCGGGCCATCACTTCGTCAATCACGACGTCGCTGACAAGCGATCGAAAATTTGTCATAGTTAGCGTCTTGGGGACTGCAAGGAGTTAGGCATGCCAGAAGAACTCAGTGCAAAAGCGAAAACGGCGCTTTTGGAACTTAACGAACGCGCCGCGGGCGACCAACCTCTCATGGTTGAGTGGGACATCCAAACGGAACTGAAAAAAGTGAGTTGGTTTCAGCGGCTCCGCGCGGCGGATGTCTGATCACAGAAGAGGGACAGGCATATGTGCGAGAGATGAATGGCTAATTCAGCTACATGTCTCGCAGACAGCCCACCGATGTCAGCGTTGCCCACTCGCGCAGTCGCGAAGGGCCCTCTCAGACGTGCCAAAATGTGCACAGCGAAGGCGAAACCGATCTTTTGTGCTGCAGCGGGCCGCGACGAGCTGAAGTGCATTTTGTCGGATGCTGCGTATCCGAATTCCCTGGAGTTCCATCATGTCCGTCAGCCGATGCGCAGCTTGCGGCACTAACATGCCGCAGTACGACACAGTCAATACTGTAAACGAGGGGCGGAGCGCTCGATTATTATGCACCGCCTGCTTCAATCGCCAAATGGCTCACCACGCCGGTATCGACAATTTTGGTTCGATCAAGTTTGAGCCGGTGCACCTGAACGACGCTAACGGAGTCGTCCACGAGTTCCATTTTCGAACACTTCTTTTTCGCGACAAACTTTCGCTAGAGTCATTTGAGTCGACAAGCGACGATAAACCTTCGGGATATTGCTTCCAAATCATTGGCGATCCGCTAGCGGATCAGTTCGTTTTGCTCGGAACACTGATCGAAAAGATGCGCCGTTCGCTTGCGGTCGTCCACATAAGGGACACTGATCTCGGATTGCAAATCATCGACGATACCGTCCGCGGCAGAATCGAATCGGATGGCAGCGAGGATTCACGTATGCCATGTGTCGTCATAGACGGTCGCCGCGTTGAGTGGGACGAGCTCGGGCACATGCTGATGATGTTTGAAGGGTGGCAGTTTAAGCTTGAAGTACGCGATCCAAGTGACGAGGTCTGAATGTGATTGGCGACTTCATGTGAAAGCCGAAAACGCAAGCCGGAGCGCACTTAAAAAAAAGAATGGTGTGCGCTGACAAAATTCGGCGTGACAACGACTTCGCCCGAAACTGGCCAATCATGATGTATCGCGTCTGCGACGAGCACGGCCTGGCGAGCGGGCCCTACGATTACATCGCTTGTGATACGTCACATGGTCGAAATGAGCCCATGAATCTTCCGCCCGTCTTACCGAGTACATCACCGATCTCATCCTGAAACGCCTCGCGCACATCGGCAAGATTTTGGCATCTCCGAATTCTTTAAATTCATGCTGCCCTTCGATCCAGACATACAGATCGCCGAGAGGAGGATAGTCAGCGTCGGTCGCGATTACGAGAACGGGTCATTTCCTGTGCGGCAAGTCCGATGTCAGTACGCCCTCGCCTATAATGCTAAAACTGATAGTGATTTCGCGGAGGAGCCCTACTTTATGAGTCAAACACACGGGCGATACTCGGGACCTCGAGACAAAGGGCAGCGCCAATCGCGCCAACCTTCGAACACGACGTCCCACCGACCAAACAAGCCGTACGTAAAAGCTTCATCTGCGCGGGACCCGGCCCAGACGGCATCCATTTTCAAAACGCGTTCGTTTAAGTTGTTGGTAGATGCAGTGGGCGCAGAGAACATCGCGCTGGGCCTCGATTCCAACTTAACACGCGTGGCTGAGCTGCTAAACGGCGAGAGATTCACGCCCGAGACGGCCTTTCATATCGAAACGACGCTTGGGCTACAGGATGGATTTTTCGATCAGCCCAATCCAGTCCTCGCGCCTGAGCTAATTACTCGCTTAAAGTCACCACTTGATTTCATTAACGCGAACGCTGAACCGGAATCTGCATACGAGCACGTATTGAAGCCAGCGCCTGCCACACAGGTGAATCACCACCCTGCCCTTACCGATAGTTTGCCCAGAGAACCAGAGATGCCAAAGAAGACAAATGTCGTGTCGCCAAGGGCTGTCGCGAAAAGCCACCCTACGGCTACAAAGCCTGCCACGGCAATCCCACCCCAACCGACGCCTGCGAAAGTTAAAGCGTCCTCTAAATCGGGGGTTCAGCAGGCATTGCCTCTGAACGACGTCGCAGCGTTGGAAAAAATTCGTCGCGCCAATCTGCACGTGCTGACGGCTCGCAAAGGATCGAAGGTTCGGCTCGGCGTAGTAATGGACATCAGCGCCTCCAACATGGCCAATCGTTACTACGGACAGAAACGTATAGACGATGTCGAAGCAAACCGGTTTACCGAACGCCTTGGTTTGCCTGCTGGCTGGCTGGACATTCCGCGCACCGTAACGGACATCCCCGAGTCGGTGTCGGATTTGCTCGCCGATCCGTCCTCTTCTCCTGCATCCGCTCAGCAGCAGACGCTACCCGCGAGTGCGCTACCATCAACAGCCGCGAAGAAGCCTAAAGTTACAAAGACAACAGCTGCAGGTGCTCGACTCGCCTTCTCCCCTGATGCGGACGGCACAGACGGTCCAACAGACCTTGCCGCCCAGACGCCTGCGGTCATTGGGCAGCAAGGTCAAACGGTCCCGCCGGCGGACGATCCGTCGATTCGGAAACCTGCCAATGACGATGTTTCGATCCCCGCCGCCTATCAGCAGCTGGCGCCGGCCTCCGTCGCGCAGGTCATCATGGAACCGAGCGCTTTCAATTCAGCAACAAGCCTGGACAATTTGCTAGGCATTGCACCGATCGCAGAGGCGCTGATAAAGACACTCGCAGGTAAAGCACGTACCGGTCGCCTGGACGAAATGAAAGCCCTGGAACTACTGCAAAAAATCGTGTCGCTCTGATTAGAAATGACGCGGCAAGTGCCGTCACCGTTCGCACATTCGGTAGGCTCCCCGTTTTTTCAGCTACTGACTGCCAACTCTGCCTCGCTTCAAAGCGCATGAATCGGTCGATGAAATTTCCAGAGGAGAACGGTCGTCGTCCTTCCGTCGAGAGGCTTGGGTGCCAGGTTGCCCTTGACTCGCTGCGCTGCAGGCATCATGCGTGCGCGCGGTGGCGCATGTCTGATCGCTGGCAGGGGTAAGAAAGGATTCGGAAAGCGTCTGGGCAAGGCGCAGCTACTCTGCTATCGAGGACGGCCGTCGCCGACGACAAGCAAGTCGAACGCTTCTCGCGCGTCTTTAAGCTCCTGCATCGCAGCCGAGAAACGAGCTAGTTCCAGGAGCGACGGCTGCTGAGCGCCGTGCTCGGAATAGCGGCGCCCTAATGCGGCGGACGCCGCCTGCACCTCACGCGCTGCTCCGGCTACTCGTTCAAGTGCCTGAGCTTCCGGCGAGCGCCCACGTTCAGCCTTCGGCTCTTCGCGTTCTAAAGGGGCCATTGCACCTTGAAATAGTTGTCCACGAAAATTATCGGCAACACGTCAGTAACAGAAGACAGGACGACTATCGCTCGAAGTCACTGGCCGTCAGTTTCAAAGATTCCGTCTTGGCGAGCATTGCCCTGCGCACGGCCAACGCAAGGATGCGGTTGCGTCCATCTGCGAATGCCTTGAGCATACAAGCTTCGTTGGCGTCCGGCGGCAGCCAAAAGAACTGTTCCAGTGCATCTCGCGTCAGCCAACAACGAACTTCTCGACCGCCGACGAAAACCGGAAACACGAGTGCGGTCCCATCGGCTGTGAGCAAAATTTCGGAAACGCTAGTTGTGTCCATCTTGCATCCCTGCTTCATTCGCTGAAAAGCCGGCCCCACGGAAGTGAGTCCATTTTGACCTCGCGGCGTCGAATTTTAAAAAGAAAACCCGCTGCTTCGCCATTCGATGAGAAGCATATTGTTCGTCCATACAGCGCATTTTGCCATTAATGCCGCGCCTGTGAGCTTCCAGGGGATGCATCTCACCGTTAGCGCGGGAGGGATTTCGCTCGGGTACGATAAGAACTGTCGGGGCTGGATCGACGGAGACGCGATTGAACCGACAAAAGCTAGGCGCCCGGGCAAATCTAACCGATGACCGGATCCCGCAGCTGGATAGCAATTCTACGAAGCGATACCGGGAGCGCGTGAAAACAGTTATCGGCTATCGGGCTGGCGCAGTTGGCCCGCTTGACGAGTTGGAAGCTGATGAGGAAAGGCGCAGCGAAATACTGCAGGATGTCGCGCACGCGTACTTGGACGTGTTACCGGCGTAGCTGCGTCAAATGTTCTCGCCGTCAATGAAATGTTCTCACGGCTACGGCAGGGGTTTCAGACACTTCTGTCCAGGACTTCTGCCGACCAACGAACGTGCCCGCTTGGCCGTTGTCGGAATCTGAGCATGACGAAAATATCGCCGGACGATGGACGCTCATCCCAATCGCGTTCACTGATCAGACAGCCATTGTTCGACCAGCTCTCGACTTCGTTCAGGACTCTTTGCGCAAGAGGCAGAGCACATGGATCGGTGCCAACACCGTGCACACTCAGATCCTTGACTAACTAAAATCCAGGGTTACGGTGAGGCGAAGAAGCCGCCCGAAGCATATAAACTGGTTCCAGTTTCTCGCCGCGCGCCGTTGTTAGACCATGGGGCAACCGATGGTTGTCTTCGCGATAACCATAAGTCCCGGTGTCGTTTATAAAACACCAGCGTGGTTCGGCGCTAGAAGCAGACCGGAGCTATGCCCAGTCGTCGATAAGGCTAAAGACACCGGAACGTACATCAACCAACGTTCAAACTCTTCGGTCGGGAGCGGCGCACAGAAGCGTTGCCCCTGCCCGATCAAACATCCATGCGAGACCAACCAGCGCGCTTGATCCCACGTCTCAACACCTTCTGCTACGATCGTTAACTGCATCGCGTGTGCCATTGCGATCATTGCCGTAACGATAGACTGCCCGATTTCTGTGGCGGGCAATCCCTTGATTAACGAATGATCGATTTTGATTCGATCGACCTTAAGCGTGTGTAAGTAAGATAAATTTGAATACCCGGTCCCGAACGCATCTACAGCGACACCCACGCCGAGCTCTGCCAGCCGCTCAAATGTAGACCGAGCATCGCCGTCGTTATTCAGCAATGCACTCTCCGTCACTTCAAATACCAGTTGTGAAGGCTCGATCTGGAAACTTGTGATTAAGCCTCGTACGTCTTCCAGAAATTCGGGTCGGCGCAGTTGCGGGACCGAGACATTAATCGAGATTTGTACTCTAGTATTGTGGACGGCACGCCAGCGCGCCACATCCGTGCATGCTAGACGCATGACAGCCATGCCCAGTTCCCCGATTAATCCCAGCTCCTCTGCGATCGGCATGAACAATTCGGGCGAAACGTGGCCAAGGTCCGTGTCATACCATCGCACGAGAGCTTCGACCGCGACAAGCTTGCCGTTTGACATATCAACCTGTGGTTGATAGTGCACTTTGAGGTCTTTCTGGATCGCAGCTCGCAGGCTGCGCGCGATTCGATATTTTATCGCAGAGGCCTGTGCCATTTGCTCGTCATAAAACATAGCGGTCCCCTTTCTACTATGTTTAGCCCGATACATTGCCGCGTCCGCGCGAGTGATTAACGACGTGGCGTCTACTGCGTTCTCTGGAAACACACTGATGCCAACGCTTGCGCCAAGCTTAAGTCGTGTACCGTCGATAGACACGTCGCGTGACATATCGCTGATGATCTTCGTCGCAATGAATGAAAGGTCTTTAGCCGACGCGACCTGTACTGCTGCGACGAATTCATCCCCGCCATACCGACAAATGAGTCCACCCTGCTCCGAAATTCGCATCAACCGCCCTGAAAGACGCGTGAGAACGCGGTCCCCGGTCTTATGACCCAGCGAATCATTGATTACTTTGAAATTGTCCAAGTCAATAAATATGATGCCAACAACGGTGGTTTTCCCAGTGCAGGCGCGCAGCAAGCGATCCAGGCTCGCGATAAATGTTGTTCGATTCAACAACCCAGTGAGCGCGTCGAGCTCGGACAGCGCCTTCAATTGACGAGTTTTATCGGCAAGACGGGTTGATGCATCGTGCGCAAACTTTCCAATAAATAGCGGGTAAAACACCATCATTGGAAGCATCGCTAGCGTCGAATATGGTTCGGTCACCCCTGTTACGTGGCCGCCAAATAGACCGATACCGACAATTGCACCCAGAGCGCTCGCAATACATCCCCAAAACATCCGTCGTATGCCACCAACAGCGATGCTGTTCATTGCAACGGACAGCAAAACGATCATCGATGGAACAAGTCGAAAATTTAATAGCGCGACGACGGCGCCCGCGAAGATTGAATCAATCAATAGATTGCGGCGCTCGGCGCTCACCGGATCCATAGATCGTCGAGCGACCATGTAGGCTAGGTGGGGCCATAGCAATAAAGCCATCGCAAAGCCGATCAGTGGCAGGGTTATTGCGCGATCGGACATTGCAATCGGCGTTGCGCTGAGCAATCCTGCAGTTGCGCCGAATATACGGATGCGATAGGTTCCGGCAGCGAAGCGCAACCCCGACCGATGTGCAATTGCCGCTGACGTTAGTATTCCCAAAGATCCGACCTTACCTTTCGCCAATGTTTCGCTCCTCAGCTAACCTGAACACTCGCTTTCTCGACGGGACGCTTGAGCGTGCGATTCCAGTGCTTGATACAGTAAACGGTTCCTTTTAGCAAATCTTTAATTTCTCCGATTCCCGTAGGACCCGAGGAGTGTCAGGAAAGCCGTTATTCTGCAGGGGCGTTCAGCTGAAAGCGGGAGTGGTCACCGTCGAGGAACGTTTCGACGTGCACCGGCGCGGGTCTTTTGACGCGCCATCTTCCCCACCGTTTACCGGGTTAGCGATGGAAGCTGGCGCACCGTCTGTTTGCTGGACTCTTGTCAGATGAACAGGAGTCGTTTTACTTCGCCAACGAAATGCGGATTGCATTGACAGGCGCGTTGTCTGCGTGGCTGAGCCACCTGGCCCCGGTGTCGCTAAGATTGACTGGACCCGCGCAAATATTTAATGAGCAAGATCGCCGCCGCGGGTACATGCACAACGCCAAATCCGACAACGACCGCTAGCCATCTAGGCGAGGACAGACCGGGTATCCACCAGCTCACGGCGCCACACGCACACCCGACGACGATCAGCACGACGTGAGCGACAGTTCGATGCGTCGTCCCTTTCGTGAACCTCGGAATTTCGGCATGGGCATAGCAAACAGCGACAACCAGCAAAGCGGCAATAATGAGCGACCCGGTCATCGCCTTTTCGAGCTGTCGAGAGGAAACGCAGCTGATAGCCACTCTTTGCCGCGCGTCGTGATTTCCTGATAGCGGTCATCATCAGCACATCGTCGAGCAAGCGGATACTTGCCGCTTAGCAGGAACTTCGCGACTGCAGTGTCTGTTACGCAATATCGACCTTGCGACATTTGTCGCATGATGGGGACCGCGGCGAGCATCACCGTGGCGGAAAACGGCGTTTGCACATGTGGCTTTTCGAGGATCTGCATTTTTGTCTCCTGTTTCATCCAACCCCGACGCTCAACCGTTCACCCGCTTGACTTTGAGCCAGCCCGGTTGTCTCGCATCGAACGCTTTATACGCATCGAGCACGTTCATCATCGGCTCACGGTTTGTCAGGACGGATAGCGGGTCGAACGAGCCGTTGCGCACTTTTTCGACCAGTTGCGGAATGACCGAGCGATTGTTGCGATTACCCATCTTGATCACGAGGTTCTTGTTCATGGCCGGGCCCATCGGAAAAAACCGGTCATTGGGCGGATAGACGCCGATTACGCCCAGCGTGCCGGCCTTTGCAAGGGCCGCCACGGCCCAGTTGAGCATCTGGGTAGGTGCGTTGCCGGGTACCCAGTTGGGGCCGTCCTCGTGCCGCTCCGGCGTAATCTCGCGGCTTTCAGACTCCGCCTGCTTTTTCTCGTCTGCCGAAGCGGCTGGCCCGCTGTCCGGATGTTGCGCATCCACACCGACTGCATTGATCACCCGATCCACACCGATGCCGCCTGTCAGCGCCATGATCGCATCGACGGGATCCTTGGCACCGAGCGAGCGCGCGCTGTCGAGCCTGTCCTGTAGGCGGTCCACTGCGATCACGCGTCCTGCGCCCATCTGAATGCGCTCGCGCTGGCGAACTGTCCCACCGGGCCGGCTCCGAAGATGGCTACCGTATCCCCGAGAGAAACCGTCGCCAGCTGCGCGCCGAGAAAGCTGGTCGGTCGGGTATCGGACATGAGGATCGCGCGGTCGCCGTCGATACTGTCGGGCAGCTTGATTAGGCGCCCATTGCTTGCCTTCAAAGTGCCAAAAATACTATCGATAACATATTGACGTCTGGTTTCTGGCTACGCGCGACGGAAAAAAGCGCCGCGGCCTCGCTGAGAAAGTCGGCCTCATTTCGGGCGATTTTCTCATAGCACTGATTGAGCGGTCGAAGCGCAGCCCGTTTCGACCAGCGTGCGTATCTGCGGTGACACCTGCTTTCCGCGTGACCCCTAAACGAATTGGACGCCTGTCTAAAAAATGTCACTGCTGCCGAGCTGCGATTCGTAACCTGATCTACTTGATTTTTTACACAATTTTTCTGCATGTAATAGATGGTAATAAATCGAGCGTACGGTCTTCGTAAAGACGGGAGCACGTTTGCCGATAACCCCTTTAGTTGGGGACCTCTAACGGTTCTAAAGCGGGAGATTTCAGCGGTTTAAGGTGATAAAGCTTGAAACCATTCTAATAACCAGAAAAAGTCGGGGGAAGATATGAAGCGTGTTGTATTCGCCGCAACTGGCTTGGCGCTGGCATCAATGATCAGCGGTTGCATGACCAACGAGCAAGGTCAGACCGTTCTTGATCCTGATAAGGTCAATACATTCGTCAGCACTGTTCTCACGCCTGGACAGCAGGCAAAAGATGATGGAGACGCCGATGACGACAAGCAAGGCTACACCCCAGCCGCAAACGATCAGGCCGTCGCCAACGCTCAGCCAACTGACGTCGTAGTGCAGAACGGCGATACCTACGTGATGGCGACGGATGCGTCGGGTCACCGTCGTCGCGTGTTCTATGGTCACGGAGACATGCGAGCGCAGGTGGTGACGCGGCATGCACAGTTGCAGCAAGTGATCGCTCACAACGGCGGTGCGCTGCCGAACCATGCTATATCCGCAACTCATACGGTTGCAACCAATTCGCGAACCGCGCAAGCGACCGCCCGCGCGCCGAGCGGTGCTTCGGCTCGCGTGCCGGTCGGAAGCGCCGTTGCTTCCGGACAACATGCTAGCGGCGCCACTGCAGCGAAGGCGGCAGCCGTGCAACCAGCAAAGACGCCCGCCGCACCTGCAAAGAAAGACCCAAAGAAAACGACCTGATTGCTTTGCGCAGAACCGTTAGCGATAGGCGCAAAGAACGTGACCATCGAAGTCGCTGACATTTTCCACCAACTTTTAAAAATTTTACGAGAAGAAGAACATGAAGAAGATCGCCTTGCTCATCGCTATTGCAGCCAGTTCACTTGCGTTTGTGCCGACAGCTAATGCACAGCTTCAGCATCGCGAAGAGGTGCGTCATGAACGCGCTGAGCAACATCATGAAGCTGTCGAACACCGCGAAGTACGTGATCACAAAATGTCCGAAGTACGCCGCGACGAACGTCGCCGTCCGTAATTCGAGATAAAGCGCAGCGCTCAGCGGCGGCCGAGAGGACATATCTCGTTCGCCGCATCGTTTTTATCTGATGTTATTCCTCTCGCACGCTGCATCGACTTGAACATCTCGTGACCAAGTACGCGAGTACTCTCCGTTCGCAATTGGCGTCGTTGCATTAATCCGGTCGTCGCAGATAGATCCGAAAATCGCCGAATGCTTTCCACGAGAGTCGAACGGATGCGTTCGATGGCACGGTCTGCGCATTTTATTTGCCATACACGTCGAAGTCGAAGTAACGCGCTTCGAACTTCTTGTAGGAGCCGTCGGCGAGCAAACCGGCAAAGGCTGTGTTCAATGCGTCACGGAGATCGGAATCGCCTCTGCGAATACCGGCAGCATCGCCATCACCCATGATCGTCGCGTCCACCCACGAATTACTATATGCAAGTTCAGTGCAATCGTCTTCCCATGAAAGGCTGGCGCTAGTCAGCGCCGAATTCGACCCCGAGTAGCGCCTGGTAGTCGCCCTCGTTCGCGTTACGGATCGCTCGGCATAGGCGAGTGATCGGCCCATTCTGGCGGATATCGGCGATCGAAGCGACAGCATCGAGCGAGAGCGTTTCCATGATGATGGGATTATCCAATTCCAGCACCTCAATGTTAAAGCGCCAAATCAGCACTCCGCCCAGTGATGTTTCGCTAGAGTAAGCGGTTAGGCGCGCCAGCATTTTTCCTCCGTAATCTAACCGAGGCGGGAATTTACCACGGCAGAACCGCGATGGACATTATGTGGACATTCTGCGGGAGTGCGGCTGTATAGGAAGCGCTAATCTGGTGGGCGGCGAGATAGTGTCACTCGGAACCGAACTCGACCCCTATGAAGGACTCGTAGTCACTCGCTTTCGCGTCACGGATTGCTCGGCACAGTCGATAGAGGGCTCCATCTTTTTCTCTGTCAGCAATAAGGAGGATGGATCGCACTCGCAAGGTTTCGACGACGGCCCGGTCTCTATTTATAAGCTCGCTTTCAAAGGACCAAGTTGGCGATTCGCTTTTGTAGTCGAGTGAACATTTAATCAGGCGAGCGCGTTGGTATCTCTCGAGATGAGTGAGCAATTTAGCAAGTGTGAACGCCACGGATGAAAGCGACAGGTACCCCATTCCAGTATCTGAATGTTAAACCCCCAAATCAGCATCCGACCCTGTGGGTTTCGCTGAGTAAGCGACTAGGTGCGCCAGCTTTTTTGAAAGGGCTCTGGCGTTCGAGGGTGAATAAGTGTGCGAAAACGTGAGAGCAATTGCCGGTCACGGACCGGATTGCACGTTTCCATACCTGTCGTTGACGCCTTTCTTTGTTCCGGATCCGACGCTCTGACACTGGTCCGCAAAATCGCTACGGGCATTCGCCGTGCCTGTCTCATCGAAATGACCGTGATGAAATTTCACGATGGAAAAGTAATCCGTCATATAGTTTTTGCAGTCCCCGCCAGCACTGCCACCGGCGATCAGGCCGGCGAGACACAGCACCGCACCACACGCCGACGGATTGTCATCCGCGTGCGCCGTGGTCGGTGCAATCGATGCAGCGGCGATGACTGCCGCTGTTGTCGTAATCGCAAGATATGCTTTCATGATTCATGCGTCCATGTGTGTGCCAAGGGTTGTCCCACACGCTGTGGCCATGTTCGTCTCAGTGCGCCAGCACCACGACTACGATGACGGCGAGTGCTGCCGACAGCAGCGCCGTACCGATACCCCACAGCGCTATCTCCCCGCGGGTCAGTGACGGTCGCGCGAGAGGCTCGTGCAGGATCTGCCGGATGTCGGCCAGGCTGCGATCATGGGCCGCGTCGTACTGGCGGATTGCAATCTCGCCCAGCAACTGCTCACGCGCCTCGCCAAACTGTCGGGCCTTGTCCAGCACACCAGCCGTGCTGTCCCGAAAGTCAGCCAGAAACTGGTCGGTGCGCGCAGCGAGCCGCAGCACCGCGAGGTCGCTACTATCCTTGAACTGATCGCCCGCCTGCTGCAGCGCAGTGCGCAGTTCACCGACGTCGCGGCGCAGCAGCGACAGTTCGCCGAGCACCGCGCCGATCAGTTCCTCGCGGATCGAATCGTCCGGAGCGCCCATCAATGCACCAGCATTTTGAAGACTGCGTCCAGTTCGGACGCAGCCCGGTTCGCCAGACGCTTCAGAGCGACCATCTGCCGTATGTAGGCCCGCTGACTATCGGGTGCGCCTTCTTCCATCGCTTTGGCGTTCCAGGCGACGTAATCTGTTGGGTCGTCGCGGAGCTCGATAATCGACTTGTCGAATGGCTTGATCTTTTCGAAAATCGGATTCTCGTAGATGACGGCTTCGCTGTTCAGCACGAAACCACCTTTTCTCTCGTGATGGTCGAATATCCGCATGAACGCCTTGCGAAGGTCGGACTTCGTGTTGACCGTGTTGAACAGCAGACGGATTCTTTCAGGCGGCACGCCAAGGTCGCGCAGCTCGTCGAGCGTCGCGATCGTGTCGACCTGCTGCTTCGTAATTGGCACGGTCGGCACCACGAAACGATCAAAGTCCTCATGAGAACCATCGTACCGTTGCATCAGGCTGATGAAATCCTCGACGTTCGATGCGCCCACGTCGACCACGACGTTATTGAGCATCATCATCTGTTCCTGCAGTTCGTCGAACTGCGCGCCCCGAAGGGCTCCACACTTTTCGCGATCGTCAGAGTTGATCGACTCGATCGCGATGACTTCCGCCCCGTCCAGACGCGGGGCGAGAAGATGACGCGCAACGGTGCTCTTGCCAACGTTGCCCGAGAAATTGATGACTGCGATTTTCATGGTATGCCTCTCCGTTGATAATCAGGGCGGTTGCGCCGCTGTCGCGAACACGCATTACGTTAGGGTTCGAGTTCGAGCGTCGGCGAGTCATGCCCTGCCTCATGCCCTACCTCATGCGTTGGCTGATCCGATGTCTGTTCTCGCGGCTCCGATGCCCGGTCCTGCCCAGCGCGCTCGCGCTCGATCTGCTCGCGTACCGCCTCGATCGTCGCCTCGCTCACTTGAGGCATCGGCACGTCGAGCGGCCGATTAGCAGCGCGCGCCGCGGCCACGACGCTTTCGAACTCCCCCATCAGGGTCTCCTGCTGCTGCTCCGGGAGGTTTTTGATCTCGTCACGCAGCACCTCGCGCGCTGCCTGCGCCTTGATCCGCTCGCGTGCTGCATCGAGCGTCGCTTGCTGCTCCTTCGAGAATTTCCACTCGCCTTTCAGAAACCGTTCGCGAACCTCGACGATCCGCCGGCGCTCGTCGGCTTCCCGCCGTGCGCTGGCAAGCGCTTCGCGCTGCTCACGCGTGGGCAGGCCCGGTACATCGGGTGAGGACACAAACCACTCGTTGCGCCGGCTCGTGAGCGTCTTCGGCGCGAGCTCCTTGCCCTTTTTATCGAACTGGCGCTGCTGGGCCGTCACGCTGCGGCTGCCACCCTTCTCCAGTTCGATCTGCTGGCCCGTCTGCACGCCGCTCGCGGCGATCGCGCGCTCGAGGTCCAGTCCCCAGACGGTGCGCTCACCCTCTTGCGTACGTACGGTCGCGTAGTAGCTATCGTTCTGCTTTTCATCGTGGTTGAAAGGAGCGGGCCCGTGCGCCACCAGCACCCCAGCCGTGACACCGGCCGGTGTTGGCGTGTCCTGAATGGGGCTGGCCGTGGCCGGCGTGGCTGACGACGGTTGCGTCGCGGGCGTCCGGCCTCCGCCTTCGGGCGCGGCGCTTTCACGCCCCGCGGTGCCCGTTTTCGTCGACTCTGGCGAAGCGGGTTGCTTTTGCGCTGCTGCGTCCGCGGGCTCCATCTCATTCGTGCGCGCCTTGTCCGCATCATTCGATCGCTCGCCTGCCCCCTTGCCTGCCCCAATACGCATGGCCTCGCGCGCGGCGGTCAGTGCGGCGCGGTCCTGCGCTTTGGGTTTGAATCCACGTGTCGGCACGCCAGCGAGCTCTGTCGCGATCCACGCCTGCCGACGGAATTCCTCGGTGCCCTTGAGCTGCAGCTCACCCCAGTTCTTCGCCTTCGCGACTTCGACCATGTGCGCGATCACGTCGCGGTCCTCACTGGCCGTCGACAGCGAGCGGCCCTTGTCCTCAAAGTGCACCGTCTCGCTCTTACGATCGAGAAACTTGCCTTCATGCATCACATACAGGGTGCTGACCGACTTCGGCACGTCGTAGCCTGTCTTTTCGAAGATTGGCTTCGGCCGAATGGTGTTTTCAGTCTGCACGCCAGTGCTCCCGAGCGGCTTGCCTGCGCCGGCGGCCGGCTTCACCGCTTCGTCGGTCGCTGTGTTGGTCGACGAGTCGCGTTTCATCAGCGCCTCGACCTTCTCGCGGTCCGCCGCCCGGATTTTTCTCAACCGCTCTTGCGTCGCGCTGTCGACACGGGACTCGCGATTACCCGGCGACGTGCCAGCGTCCGGCTCGTTCGCTGGCGGCGTCGACCGGGCACGTATCGCCGACGCATCGTCGGCATTGGCCGCGCCACGCTCGCGGTAATCGATCAGGTCGGTGGGAAATTCGATCTCGTTCATACGGTGGCTCCTTGCGGTTCAGGTTGGGACGGGGCGACTGAGGTTTGCGCGCCCGCGGTCGGCTCAGCGGCGGCAGCCGCGTCCGGCAGGATTTCGCGCAGATAAGGCATCAGTTGGAAGAGCGACGTGCGGATGCTGTGACGGTTGGCGAAGTGAGCAGGCGCAAGCACGCCGATCTCGTGCTCGCGCACATCGCGCGCGGGACTGCCTGACTGCCTGGTCGCATCCGCGGCGGCCCGCTGCGCACGGCGTGCGGCGTTCTGCATCTGCCACCACTGCTCGACGTCGATCTTTGGCACGGGTGCGCAGAGCTCGCGCGCGACGAACGCAGCGTGTTTCATCTGCTGTTCGTCCGGAAACTGTGGGGCGAAGCCAAACCACGCGCGCCGGCGGTTGGTCCTCTCCAGCTTCGCCATCACCCCTTGCAGGTAGGGGCTTTGCCGCACGAGCCGGTCGACGAGCTCTGCGTCTTCATAGAAAAACGCCTTGTCGCACAGGATCGGCTCACACCCCTCCATCGTGATGATCTGTTTGTTGTGCTTGAGCGCCCGCAGCTCCTGCGGCAGCATCAAAGGTCTGCCGTGCTCCGACTCGTTGGTGCTCGTCGACGAACTGCGGCCGCGGCTGCGGCTACGCGAGCGCGCCATGTGCGTGAAGGTACCCAGCATCTTCGAATACTCTTCCGATTCCTTTACCGTACGCGGTGCATACAGGCTGCGCATCTTGCAGTTGATCGCGAGCGTTTCGGTGCCGTGCTTTCCGTACAACTTCGGATCCTCGAGCTGGGACATGCCCTGGAAGATCAGCATCAGTCTGAGGTTGTAGCCTGCGATGAACGGGTTGGCCGTATCGATGATGTCGATCTTGCCGGGCGCTGCAAACTCGTCGAGCACCAACGCGCATTGGTATTTCAGATCCGAATTCTCGGCGGGGAGCTCGCGCGTGTTCAGGTCGATCAGCTGCGAGAAGAAGAGATTAACCAGCAGCGCGCCGGCCTTCAGATCGCCTGGCTTGATACCGACATAGATCGACATGCGTTTTTTGCGCACATCGGCCAGATCGAAGTCCGAGCGGCTGGTTGCCGCGTCGACAACCGGATTGGTAAAGACGTTCAACGGTGCGGTCATCGTAGATACGATGTTCGCGAAGGCCTCCTTCGACTGCGACAAGAAGCGGTTCAGCGCATCGAGACATTCAAAGGTGAGCGCTGGGAGCCCATCGGTCGCGTGAGTTGCATTGGCACGGGTGCTGACGATCGACGAGATATGTTCACGGACAGTCCGCCCCTTGCCGGAGGCCTGCCGCAACACCTCGCCGAACGTGCACGGCAGTGACGGCGTTTCCAGCAGGTACAGAACGATCCCGATGAACAAGTTGCGGGCGTTGTCGTTCCAGTATTTCAGCTTCGCATCGACATTGGACGGATACAGGTGCTCGCCGATCGTCATCACGTCGCCCACGCGCGTGTAGGCTGCGCGGTGCTGGATGTATTCAAGGGGGTTGTACGCGTGCGAGCGGCCGTCTTCCGAAAACGGCGCCCACAGATAGGTCTCGTGACCGCACGCCCGTCGATAGCCCGACGTGTACAGGAAGTTCTCTTCCTTGATGTCCTCGACCACCACCGAATCGGGATAGGTGAGAAGATTGGGGATCACGAGTGAGGTGCCCTTGCCGGAGCGGGTGCCGGCGGCGGCCATCAGGAAATCCTGGCCGTAGTACCTCAGGTAGTCGCCCTTGTACTTGCCGACGATGAACGGCGGATACAGCTGTTGTGAAGTCGTCATGAATGTTTTTTCTCCAGCAGGCCTGCTTTCACGATGTCGCTGCGGGTTGCGAACCGGGCCTCGCCAAACTGCGCGAGGCGCTTGCGTCCCGATACGAGTGCCATCGTGATCACGACCACTGGCAGGCCGGTGATGACCACCGACAGCAACGTGCACACCTTGAGCGCGCGCACAACCGCAGGCACGTCGCCGTAGGCATGCCAGTAGTCGTACAGCGTGAACACGCCCACGCTGTCCTGTGGCAGCTTCTGCATCTTCCCGAAAAGCTCGCCGGCGGCGAACTGGCCGAGTAACGCGAATCCGCACAGGATCAGCAGAAAGACGACAACGGGGATCAGAATGCGAAGTGATTTCGGCATAGTCGGTCCTCAGTAGGTGGCCACGTCGATAGCGGCCTGAAATTTCAGATGCGTTGTCAAGCCGCCATCTCCTGTTGTTGCAGGTGCGCGGTCAGGTCGCGATGAAGGCGCATCGCGTCGCGCACGTTGTCGAAGGGTCCGTGGAACTGGTTGGCGTTCGCCGCTGTGCAGCGGTTGATCGGCTCCCAAAGCAGGTAGCGCCACTGGTCGTAGACCGAATACCGCGCGATGGACCAGCCCGACGGGTGCACCATGGCGAATTCACCCGACGGCCGCCATTTGCAGGCCGCTTCGCCAACAACCGCCATGGCCGGTTCGCTGACTTCGCCTGTCTCTGCCGCGCTCATGAGACACAGCCCAGCAACTGCGCCTTGCCGATCGGGTCGTACCAGATCTCGGCGAGCCGTTTGTTGCGCATGAAAAGGACGAGATCAACCGTTACGCGCACCTGTTCCATGATGAATCGCCAGTCGAGTGTCTGGCCGACCACGCTCTGCTTGATCAGCGTCGCAATGCGCGACGGTGCCGAGCGCGCATCGTTGCAATGGACGGTCGTGATACCGCCGGGCGTCCCCGTATTGAGCAGCGTCAAGTAGTCCCACGTCTCATCCCCACGCAGCTCGGCGAGAAACACGCGGTCAAACTTCATGCGCAGGGTGGAGCGCACCAGTTCCTTCGCCGGCAGCGTGTCACTGAAGAACATGTGCACGCGGTTCGGGTGGTTCGGCAGTGACAGCTCCGGCGTGTCCTCGATCGTGCCAATGCGCTCATCGGACGGCACGAGATCCGAGAGCGCCTTGTTCAGCGTGGTCTTGCCGGAGCCGGTGCCGCCGGCGAGCACGATGTTGAGTCGGTTCGCGACAGCCAGGTCGAGCATGCGGGTCACATCACGGCGCTCTTTCGCCTCCAGCATCTGGAGTTCAAACTGCTGCAGGTCGAGTGCCGCCGGCATGTCACGGCGTGGCGACACGTCGCGATAGCCGCCGAACCAGCCGTTGCGCTCGTATTCGGCGACGGAGAAGCGCACTTCTGACGGGATGCGAATCGTGATGGAAATGGTGTCCTGCTCGCACGCCGGCTGCATCAACACGTGCCCGCGCTGCCCCTCGGGCAGCACCACAGGGTGAATTGGCTCCTTCGTCGAGAACTTGCCGCCCTTCATCACCGTCAGCGCGTTGGCGAGCTTGAAGCACGCATCGAGCGAGCAGGCCGATGCATCGTGCCGTCGCCATCCGGCACTGCCCTGCGTCCAGATTTCACCGGGACGGTTGATCGCGACCTCGGTGAGACTACCGTCGAAGAAGCTTGAGATGCCCATCTGCTTGAGGAAACTGCGGGCGATCGTGCCCTTCTCGATCACATCGATTGCGACTTCACTCATGAGTACTCCTTTCTGGTTTAGCGTCACATCCGTTCATCAAAGTGCCGTGCAGGATCAGCGAGGCGTGGTGCCCGTATCCTGTGGCTCGATCTGCACGGACACGCGATACGGGCGTCGATCGTCCGGCACGCTGCTGGCCAACTCGCGGAGCGTTTGCGCCGGCGACGTGGAAACCACGGTCGCGCTGAGAGGTGCGGCCGGCCGGGTCAATTTCCAGGCCGCAGCGCCGATCGCTACTGCACAGAGCCCTGCTGCAAGCAGGACGCGTGATGTGCGCGGCGGCTGGCGATCGTGAATTGGTGGAATGCTGATGCCCCGACGGTTAGTTGCGTGCGGTTCCATTGCGTTATCGGCGGCGTGATTGACTGGTTCATCGAGCAACGGCAACGCGCTGTCGCCCCATTCCGAGATCGTCAGCCCGGTACGCGCTCCGACATTGCGCAGCAGGTTGCGCCGCAGCGGCGCTGACATGTCGTCGATCCGGCACCCGTCGAGGGTCATGCAATCCTCGAACGCGTGTTCGTCGGCGATCTGACGCAGTGGCAAGGCCTCGGGAACCACACGCGCACGCCGTGCATCGACCCGTTCGGCCAACTGTCGGATCGTGTTGCCGTAGAAACAGAAACGCAGGGCGTCGCGCAGCTTCGTCTCGAACATGTCGCGATCGAGACCATGCAGCGGGAAATCGTCCGGGTAAGTGATCTTCAGGTTCATGGGTCCGCTCCTCATTGCTGCCCGTTCTGGCCTACCGTGTTGCCCTGCGTGTCGACGTTCTCGTACACGCCGCTCAGGTCGATGTCGCGCGCCACAAAGATGTTGATTACCGAGCCCTGGTTCGAGTAAGCCGTCGGCGGGATGTTGATGGTGTTACGCAGCGTCTCTGCGGCCACGTCCTGCGTAGCGTTCGAACTGTTGGAGAACGTGATCGTCTGGCCCGAGCCGGTCGCCTTGTTCGCCAGCGCCTGGCCGAAGTCGCCGATCAGGCTCACCATCAGCGCGCCCTTGAACCGCTGCCAGAAGTGCTCGTCGACGTAGGCCGGAATGCCGGCGGCGCCGAGCGGATCGGTTGCGGGCGAGTTCAGCGGAATATGCACGTCGCCGTCGTCGATCTCGTCCCAGATCGCGCCGATCACACCCTGCCCCTGCAGCACCGCATCGCGCTGCTCGCCCTTTGCCATCGCACCCTTGCGAACGAGCAGCGTCGTGCCATCGTCGGACCATACGTCCTGCGCGATCGGGCATCCGATCAGGCCTGGCCGGTCGGTACGGATCGCCGTCGCCTGTCCACACCGGATCATCGTGTTGCGGCTGAGCAGGTAGTGACGGTTCGGCCGGAACGAGGCTTGCATCGGCTGCAGCTTCGATGGCTGCAACGACTGGTCGATCGACGAGCCCTTGCTGTCGCCCGCGTCCGCCTTGCTCGCTGAGGCGGATGCACCGCCTGCACTGCCGCCGCGCAGCGCTGACAGGCCCATCGACTTCGCCAGACCGGCCAGACCACCGGCATCGTGGTCGACGGCTCCAGTGCTGCCGCCGCTTGTGCTGCCATCGCTGCCGCCGGCGGTTTCATTCGCTGCCACAGGACCATCATCGCTCTGGCCGGAATCGTTGTTGCCTTCATTGCCCCCACCCGCGACGAGCACGCTGCCCTGCAGGCGGCGCTCGGCTGGCGTGAGCGGCCGCGGCTGGTTGCTCACGGCCACCGCCTGTCTGTTTGTCGCGCTACCCGGCTGCGATGCCGCGCCGGCCGGCGTCGCAAGCCGGGAATTCGCCGCGGCCTCCGACGCCGCACGAGCCTGCTCGGCCTCCGCGCGCTTGATACGATCCTTCTGCGTCTCCAGGTCCCCACTGGCGTCACTCGCGCCGCTGTCCTTCGGTTTGTTCAGCGCCGCCTGCTTCGCGTCCTGATGCTGCTGGAACAGACGCTGCAGATAGATCGTGACCCCCGATGCACCTAGCGCGATCACAGCGAGCGCGACCAGTACCAGACGCAGCTTGCCCACGCGCGTCTTCCTACGGCCCGGCAGGTCGAGCGAAGGCTGGGGGCCGATGTCGGGCGATGCCACATGCTCCATTTCGTTTCGTTCAGTCATGCCCTGTTCGCTCCCTGATCAGTTCGCCGATGCGTCGGCATGGTCGCGCTCGATGCGCGCGCTGCCCGGTACCGACGAGCCGGCGCGGTTGTAACGGCCATCGGGCGAATAGCCATCGTTGCGAATACCCAGTACCGACTGGCCGTAGCGGATGACAAACGACTTCGACACTTCGTGCACGACGACCGTGTCGCCTTCCATATGGAAGTTCGCCGTCGCCTCGCCACCGTCCGGAAGCTTCGTGAAGATCGTCGGCAGGTCACGCGCGGTCGCGTACTTGAAGTACGTGAAGCGGCCGTCATCCCACAACGCGGTCGGCGCCAGTGCGCGATCGCCTCGCATCATGTATTGGGTATTGGCCGCTGGAGTCGATGCGAGAGGGGCGGTTTTCGCTGAACCCAGACTGTTCGCGATCGATGCCGGAATCGCCAGCCCATTAGCCCGCTGACCGCCCAGCGCCGCGCTCACCGCGTCCAGACGGCGCTGCTGCGCGGTTGCCGCTTTCGCACGCGTGTCCGGATAGTCGAAACGCAGCATCCATGTCGCCGGCTGCGCGGCCGACACGTCGACAAGTGACAGCGAATAGGTGCGCCGGTTGGTGACGAGCACGAGATTGGTTTCCGGCTGCAGCGCACCCGGTTTGAGCAACGCCCCGCTGTCGTTGATGGCCACGTGCCACGCCTTGGCGTCGCCTATCCCCTCACCGCTGTCAATGATGTGTTCACCAGGTTCGAACTGGATCATCACCACGCGCCCCGCCATCGTCGACACCCGGTACGCCTGGTTAGGGTCATAGGTTGCGCATTGAATATGCGGGTCCGAACCGCAGCTGTGCGGCGTCTCCAGTGCTCGCGCGGGCGAGACCGCGGCCGCCACACCCATCGCAATGGCCGTGAGCCGGACAAAAGCTCCCAGGCGTCGCGCTTTCATGACGCACCGCCGGTGGCCGCTGGCGACGACGCGTCTGCCGGTGCGCGGCTCCAGTCGCGCGTGACCTCATAGCTTGTGCAGCGAAAGCCGTCCGGGTCGATATCCTGCTGATCCTTCTTTTCCGGCACATCCACGCGCTCAAATGCGACTGTCGCAATCCAGTACGCCGGATCCGGTCTTTTTGCGGCCGGATTGAGCGGAATCAGCTGCCGCGAAAAGAACACCTGTGCGGTCGAACCCACGAACGTGATCGAACCGACCCGTGCGATGACGCGTGCCTGATCCTTCAGCAGCTTCAGCGGCCCAGCCGGCCCCCGCACGAGCGCGTCGTAAGCTTCTTTCTCATGATCGTCGCTCATGAACATCACTGCGGCGTGCGTGTCCGAAATCGTCTCCCAGTCGTAGCTTTCCCGAAGTTCGACGTAGGTGTGCAGGTCGTGCCGGTCGGTCTTCTCGGAGAAGGTCACATGGCCGCTGGCCGTCGTCGGCAGCACGTCCACCTTGCCGGTCGACGAATCCACGCGCAGCACAGCGGGTGGATTGGGACGTTTTAGGAGTCCTAAAGCTCCGATGCCAGAAACGGCGGCCAGAGCAACAACTGCCGAGAGAACCGAGCGCCGGTCCGCAATACGGGCCTTCTCTTCAGCGGCTTCGACCTTCGATTTCTCGAACGCCTGCGCCTGAGTCAGATACCAGCTGATCGCATCACGCTTGTGCGCCTCAACGTTACCGACATGAGCGGCCGCCTGGTCTGCCGTCGACGCCTTGCCGATCTGGCGGCGGTTTCGCGCGGGCGAAGCCGCTGCAAACCACTGTCTGATTGTTGATGTCATCGTGATCCTCATTTCGGTTCCGTGCGACTGGCCTGTTGCGCCGTTGGCTGATTGACCGGTACCCACTGTCCGGTCGGCTCTGGCGGCTTCGGCGGCGAACTGCATCCCCATAGAACTGTCAGCACGAGCACGACACTTGCTACACGTTTCATGTTCTGTTTCTCCTGCTCAGCCGCCGCGTGAACCACGCAGCGGCACTGCGTATTCCCTGAGACAAAAAGGTGAAAGCGCCCTACCATCAGGTGCGACTGCCCATCAGCAGAAAAGCTTGATCGACACCATGGCGCCAATGGTGGCTACAACCGCAGCCAGCAACCACCATCGGGCAAGCTTGACCAGAAACACGTGCATGATTTACCTCGCTTCACGAAGGCTTCCGCCAGTTTGTGATGCCGATCCGCCACCGAATTTACCCATCGAGGCGGCAAGCCTCGCTACGTTGCCGAGCTTGCCAACCATCGTCGATATTCCAACGCCCCCAGCGAGCGATGACGCCAGCCCCGGCAAGTTAAGGGAGATGACCCAGAAAGCCAGACCCATGATGTCAAGGTAAATAACCTGCGCCAGGGACGGCGACCCGTTCTGCGGAACGATGCTCATCGCAAAGTTGACTTCGAGGGAGCAGGCAGCGGCGAACAGTGTGACGAGAAATACATAGTTCATGCATTGCCCAACCCAGTTCCAGAAAAACTGACGCGACGGGGGAAAGAGCGCGGCCGAGATAAACAAGGGCCCAAGAGCCAGCAGAATTCCAAGTGCGAATTTGGCGAGAATGATGTAGGCAATCGCTATCGCCATGAACGGACCGCCGAAAATGATCATCAGCGCAATCGTCCAGACCGCCGCAATCACCTTGAGTCCCGACGCCTGCGTGTAGATCGACTGCGCTGCGTTGATATAGGCGTTCAACAGGTTATCCAGGCCGGAAACCGGATTGTTCCCGTTGGTGAGCGCACCGGCGAGTTGTTCGCCTAATCCGTTGAAAAACGGCACGACGTAATCGCTGTAAAACTGGATGTTCATACCGCACGTGAGAATGAGCGCCCAGGTCGCCATACGCATCAGGAAGTCATTGACAGGTTCATCGTTTCGTCCCTGCCAATACGTCCACAGAATGAGCAGCACATAGATGCTGAAACAGGTAGCCATCAGTGGTGAAATCAGCGAAATGATGCGAGTTGACCCGCTGGTGATGGTGTTCAACACGTTCTGGTCAAACGCTGTTGTCATCGCCGAAAAAAGCTGGATGTCTGCCACGGATGCCTCCCGGTGGTTTAAAAAGGCGCTTGCGACATGGGCTTACTTCAGCCCCGCCGCTTTCGCTTCGGCATCGTCACTTGCAGCATTGATGCCCTTCGCCTTTCGCTCAGCGGCCAGCTTCTCCGGCGTCACTCCCAGGAACGCGGCATCGAAAGCCAGCTCCTTCTTCTGCTCCGCTTCTTCCTGCAGGTTGTGTTGATGACGATCCCATGCGAGGTATCCGAGGTAGCCTGCGATAGCGATCAGCAATGCGATTGCCGTCGGGATAAGAGCCTTATTGACCATTGGTTTTCCCCAGGAAAGCGTTGTCGAATTCGCGGTCGCGCTGCTCTTGAGCAAGCTTCAGTTCCGCCTGCTGAAGCTGCGCGGTAACCTGTAGGCGCGTCTGGTCGTTCGTGACCATCGCCTCTTCGGCGGCCATGCGGTTCTGCAAATCCGCCTTCTGCGCCGGATCCTGCGTGAGGTTGGACCGCTGCATCAGCGCCTGGATATTGTTCAGCCGTGCCATCGTCGCGCTGTACGCCTGCTCGTTCATCGCCTTGTTCGTCGCGAGCGTGTCGTAATAGCGCTGCTGCCCAGCCGTGCTCGCGCCGGTCATGCCTTCCTGTTGCTCAATCATGCGCATCGATGAGCTCACGCCGCTGAGGCCCCCGCTTTTCGCCTGGTTGTAGACGTCCTGCCACTGTTCTGGCAGGTAGTTCCGCAGCGAGGCGTCGTTCATGATGTTGCCGAAACTGCTGTTGCCGGTCAGCGCCTGATACTGGGCCTCCTGATTCTGGATCTGCTGAAACAGTTGCTGGACCTGCACCATCTGTTGCGCGAGCTCGGCCGGCGAAATCGTCGGTACGCCCTGCGCCTGTGCCTGCGAGAACGTGCAGGCACACAGGAGCGCCATGAGAGAGCTTCGGGGCCGCAGCCACTGCGACCGGAACGTGAGACTCTTGCCGTAGCGCGGTGAGCGCTCGCGCAGCGTCAGGCGAAGCTCGGCGAGCGCCGGATCGACAGTGCGGGGTATGGCTAGATAGACAGTAGTGCTGTTCATCATTTCCTCTTTAGTCGCAGACATCACGCAAGAACTTCGTCGTCGGCCGGCTCGTGCGACGGCGGGTAGATAACGGCGAGCTCGGCCCGCTTGCGCTCCAGGCCGCGCTGCAGCTCGCCGTTCCACAGACGCTCGTCGGCACCGTATTTCGCCGACAGACGCGCGCGCAGCTTGCGCTCGAACACACGTTCCAGATAAACGGGCAGCCAGACGTCCGGATCGTCGCCGAGCTCGGCGCGCACCGCATCGCAGATCAGCACGTTTTCGCGATCGCCAGAGAACACCGCGATCGCGTCATCGAGCCCGCTTAGGTCGAAGCTGGCGAACGCGGACTGGTTGCCCTGCTTGATCAGAAAACGGCGTGACTGCGGTGCAAGTTTCCTGAATTCCTGGAATTCCTTGCTCGTCATGCCGTCGCGCCGATAAGGCTCTTCCTCGGCGGCCGGGTCGGCGAGCCACATCTTGGTGGCAATGAGGCTGCGCAACGCGGGAAAGAGGTCCGCCGCGCGTTGCGCCTGCTCCGGCTGCTGCGTGATCAGACACATGAACTCGCCTTCCTTGCGGCCGCTGGCGAGCGTCTCCTCGATCTGCTCGCGTATCGTACGAAAACGGATCGGCAGCCAGTATTCTTCGATCACCGTCTGCATGAGACGGCCTTCGCGGCGCATCAGCTTCTTCAGATGAAAGAGGTAGGCGAACGCCGGCTCGAACGGCTCATAGTTTTCGACGAGAAAAGCCTCGACGTCGAAGCCAATCCAGCGCTGCTCGCTCATGTTCAGTGACAGGTTCGGCGGATTGTCAAACACCCACCCGAAGCGGCCGTTCTCCGCTCTGCACCAGATCGACAGCCGCGCACGCAGGCAATCGTCGCCTTCGTCTGGAATGCTGTCCAGCAACAGGCTGAAGCGGCGCAGCCGCACATCCTCGATGCCCATGATGGCGTCGGCAGCATTGCGACACTGGATCTTCTCCGCAGCGCTCAGATCGATCTTGACCGGTTTGCCCTGGTGATCGATGCCATTCTTGCGGCCGCACAATTCGACCAGCCCGTACAGGAACTCGCGGTTGTCGGGCGTATCGGCGAGCTCAAATGGCGCCCAGCCGGTTGGCTTTCCCTTTTCCAGGTAGACGTACGCGCCGCGCATCGCCCGAATGAACACTTCCCAGCCGCGCCCTTTGTCGAGCACATACAGCTGCGGGTTGAAGCGCGACAGCATGCCGCTCATGGCGGCCTGGAGCGACGACTTTCCGGTACCCGTCGTTCCCTTGGCCTCGAGATGTCCGGCCATCTTCTCCGCAACGTTGATGTCGCCCAGCCGGGTCGCATGATAGTTGCCGTGGTACACACTGCCTGCCGCCGTGCGGAACGGGATGATGGCCGAGCCGTCGCCGATCGGATTACCCCCGGCCTTGCCTGTTGAATAGTCGTGACACGCGTGCATCGCCGCGAAGTTGCGCGACGACTGCGCCTTGGGCCGCGGCTTCACCTTCGCACCCGGAACCTGCGAGAAGTACGTAAAGGGAGCCGAGCCGGTTGCCAGCGCCCATCCGACGCTGCATTCATTTTGCGAGCGCGAAGCGAACAGGTTTCCGTTATCCAGCGCCTGCTTCGCCGTTTCGCCATAAATCACGGCTGCGCCGTGGTACTCGCCGAACGACAGTTCCCCCGTATTCACATACCCCTGCGCGTCGCGGAGTTCTTTTACCTGATGCTTCGCCTTGTCGGCGGCTGACTCCAGCTTGTTGATCGCCGAGTCGATCGACCGGTTGGCTTCGAAACCGGTCATGCAGTTAAACGTTTGCGTGACCGTGAATTCGATCGGCAACGAAAGCAGCGGATTCAACTGGCCCCAACCCGGTTTGTCCGGAAAGCCGCGGAGGTCGTAACAGGTGGCAAACTGACGGGGGGCAGGCACAGCCTGACCCCGGATTGCGACTGTGTTATAGCCGAAATGCAGATAGCTCGAAGAAATAACGTCGGTGCCCGGCTCCGCAGTCACCGGCAGATCACCGGGCGTCGCATTGATCAGGTCGCTCACGAAGCCGTACAGTTTCGAGAACAGCATCTTCGTGCCGTTCATGTGCGTGCGCTCGTACACCTCGAGCAGCTCGGACTCATAGTCGGAGAACTGCAGCAGCGCCTGCTGTGCGAGCGATTCAATCTCCTTCAGCCCGTCGTCAAAATCGTCATACTTCAGGATCAGCGACAGGTAGTACCGGTTCTCGTAGAAGTTACCTTCGTTGAACGGCTGGATGTACGCCTTCGCGAACCATTGCATGAAGCGGTTGTTGAAGCGGTACACCCGGTCGAACGTGACGCGCCGGCGCGTAAAAGTCGCACAGTAACCCAGGCGCCCGCCAAGGTCGCGCCCGAGTTTGCTGTACGTTTCGGTGTCGCGGTCGAACATGCGTTCGATCGCGCTGTTTTCGTGCACTTCGAAGGGCACACCGCACTTGGCGAGCGTCACCATGAAGCGGTTACCCTCGAGGTGCTGCACGTGGCGCGTGACCGGATGACCGAACTTCGGGATCCAGTCCTCCACGGCGCCGATCACGCCAAGGATCTCGCTGAAGACAAGGGATTTGCCTTTCATAACTGCTCCGTTTCGAGCTCGCGCAGTCGGCGTTCGCCATTGACCAACGGTTTGAAGAAGTCGCGGTATACGCGGCGTTGCCGGCCGTATCTAAGGGGAGCGAGCGTTGCCGTGTTTCCAAAGCGGGGTGCTGCGCGCCCAGCGTTCACCCGCGCCCGGATGCGCAACTGCCAGAAGTAGAAGCGGCAGCGCAGTTCCAGCCACATGATCCGCAGGCCTTGATCATCGGTTTCACACACGTGCTTGAAGTACAGCAGCACCGGAGAGCCGAGAAAGACGAACAGCAGCCCGCCCGGCCCGACGAAAAACGAGATCAACACGCCGACAAACATCGAGGCGACGACAACCACCAGCATTGCCATGTAAGGGATGCCCCATATGGCGGCCGTGCGGCCGAGGCCATTGAATCCGGGGTAGCGGGTTTTTTCTGACATGACGTGCTCAGCTGAACATGTTCCACAGATACGGCGCGAGCACGCCGACCACCGAGCCCACCACCGCCACCTTGCCGCACATCGTCACAAACTCGCTCCAGTGCGCGCGATCGGCCCAGCACTCCGCGCCCTTCCACATCAGTACGCATGCTGCGACCACACCGAGGAACGCATAGAGCCAGATCTTGAAGGTGGTCGCGCCCTGTGTTGCTGAGTCCAACCCTCCACCCGCGAATGCGAGTTCGGGGCCGATTGCGATGCCCAAGGCTATCGGTTGGCGTACGCGGGTTGCGATTCTTTGTACTGGCATGCGATATGCATCACCACTCAGTTGTACTAATTGGATGAATGTGAGCTTCGTATTGCGATGCATGGCTTCTCCTTTCAGGCGGTTGAGATCACGCTACGTCATCGCGGATCAGGTTAGTTACAGTCGTCCTCGCAAGCGGAGTCGCCGAATGCGTCCCATGATGGATGAGTCTGATTGCGGATGTCAGGTGCTGCGTCGTCGCGCGGACCGCCTGACCTATGTGCGACGACAGGCTTGATGTGAGCCGGGCCACCGCCCCGCGGCCGGTCCATCGCGACGGGAATGGCCGGCACGACGTCGACCGGGCTATCGGCCGGCAAGGCGTTGGCCAACACGCGCTGCACATAGCTGCTTCCACCATAATCAGGCCTGAAGCCGCGCGTGAAATTGCCGCTGTAGTAGCAACTGATGGCCGCACGCAGGGCCGAATCCCCAACGCCCATCGTAGTTGCCGCACGCGCGTAACAATCTCGCAGAATCTCCGCACCTGCCTGGAGATTTGCGCAAAGGTCAAATGCGGTTTGAAAGTTAAGGCCGTATCGAGACAGGTTGGACTTGTTGACCTGCCCGAGCCCAACGCTGAAATTGATGCCCTGAGCGTCGAGTGCTCTGGCTGTCGCGATCGCTTCCGAGCGGTTGCGGGGCTGACGCTGGAGCCGACCACCAACCACGCCAATCGCATACGGATTGAAGGCCGACTCCGTCCTCACGAGCGCTTGCAGCGTCGTTGGATGGACGTGAGGAGCACATTGTTGAGATAGGGCAATGAAATCAATCATGGATTTCACCGTCTCTACCGCTACCGGACTGCGCATTCTGGAACGATATAATCCTGTCAGCCATCTTCGACCTCGTAGGGGAGAAAAATGGTTAGGTTGATGTCGGTGTTGGTAGCACCGGCATCAACCGCTACTTACGCTAAACAAGCTATCCCGCCTTGATGCTAGCGCTCACGGCATGCGTTTCAGCGGTTGGCGGCAGCGTCTGCGATCGCCGTTAAGGGACGGCATTCGTTGGTCTCAGACGCTGCTTGGACCGGTACTCGCTGCCTTTCTCATTGCTTGTCAGTCAGTTTAACAAACGTTCAATTCGTGCCGCATCTTGGTGTGTCACTATTTAGTGACTATATGTCACTACACTCATAGTGACGCGGTAGTGTCAAATACGTCTATGGAAGATACCTATCGCTCGCAGTTCCGACTGCCTCAAGACCTTTATCTCAAGCTCAAAGCAGCAGCAGACGGCAACCGTCGCTCACTTAACGCGGAGCTTATCGCGCGACTCGAACCAACCTTCCCAGAGTCACTGCAGCCAAACTCAGGTGACTCCGTGCAGCGGGTCTGCGACTCGCTGGCAAATACCAAACTTGCCGACCTGATGACGCCGGACGAGATTCAAACGATTGCCCGGCGCATGCTTGAGGCTGTGCAGAGTAAATAGGGCTCACGTATCTCACTTCCGCGTTGTTTCCGATCGACTCAGCCGTCACGCCGAAGCCTGCTTCGAGCGGCTATTTCGCTGCGCCGCACGGACAATTTTCATTTCGGCCAGCAATGGCACTGCCGCGCTTAACTCTTGAAACGCACGGTCAAGGCTCGCCCATCGCCTCGGTTCACCTTTCACATTCGAAAAATACATCTGGCCGTCGCGAGCGACGACCAGTGCCTGCCATGTAGTGCGGGTGCCTTGGCGAAGCTCTTGAAACTCAACATGGAGGATGACGGCGCTCGCCCCCCAGATGCTGGAAAGCAGACTGAAATTTTCCAATGGCATAGGTCTCTGGCATTTATTCAAGACGTGAAGCCATGCTAGAAGCCAACTGGCGACACTGTCCACCTCTTGACAATGTCGCCGTGTTTGCGGTAGCCAATGTCACATGTTACCGGTTGTAACTTCAGATGATTTGTAGTTGTAGGTAGCGTTTAAATGGGTGGGTTGTCATTGCAGGTGTCGTGATGTCCTCAAATGATCCGCAGATAGCCACACTTTCAGTCGGAAGGGAAATCGTCGAACTTCGTGCCAGGCAGGGCCAAGCAGGCGTATTGCTTGAGCGCGAATCTCGATCACAGTCGCGAAGACGCGGCGACGTTCCGGTGACCCAGGTCTTGCTCGCAAACGACGCGAACCTACGCAGCTTCATGCGCGGCGAGCCGTATCGAGACGTCGTTCAGCCGACTCTCTCTCATTTAGTGCAGAGCGCCCAGGTCCCGACTGTTGAAGCCGGACCGCCCCGCATAGGCGACCCGCTCGAAGCGATTCGGCTTCTGGCCTACGCTCACGATGAAAGCGCACTGATAGAACGGATGATGGCAATTGTTCGATCGCATGGCGCGCATACCGCGTTCTTCGTGTTAACGGAACAAGCGCGGGATGGGGAGCAACAGTCACATCGAATCCTGGCCGGATCCGACACGGAAGTGACGCAGCTATACGTCGCGAAGAAATGGTACGCGACTGACCCTTTCCAGTTGCACGCAAGCCGATCGCACCTACCTGTCTTCTCGTCCGACGTTGGGTTGTTGGAAAACCTATCTGGGAGTTGGAGAGAGATGGGCGAGGCGTCGAGACATCTTGGTATGGGGAGTTGGATCGTCATGCCAGCACATCACCCGGGTGCGCGAAGATTCGGTGCCCTCTATGCTGCAAACACCGATCTTCCCTCGGAAAATGGGGAAGAGCCGCTGCGCAAGAACCGTTTGATCTTCCAACTTCTGGCTGCAGAATTGCTGAATTGGTATGCGAGACAAGAGAAGGCGTTAGCGCTTAAAAATAGCGGGCTTACGACGCTTGACCTACGTATCTTAAACGCGATCGCACGCGGTGAACGACTCGATTTGGTTGCTGAGGACCTGCATATTTCGCTTTATGCCCTGCAGCGTCAGCATGTTCGATCCATCAATGCGAAGTTGAGGACAAAAACCGTACTGGAAGCCGCGCGTTCCGCCTCCGAGCAAGGATTTCTGGCGATCGCGTCAGAACGCAGGGTCGGTTATGTCATATACAGCGCGCGCTGCGGCACTCTCTTGCGTGAAGATTATGGGATTCCCTTTTGGTCAGCCTTCAATCCGGCGGGGCTAGATGATGCGCAAGTTTTTCCTGACGTTGAGACAGCGCAGCGAACCCTCTCGATGATTAAGTTTCCGCAAGAGGAATGCGAATTTCGACGGGTCGACGTTTATCACACGGCGACGACCGCCTCTATTGAAGACTGTGCCGCGGCGGGCATTCCCCGGTGGGATCCGTCAACGGTGAATGGCGGATCGCCAGCGGATGATTCCGCGACCTGGGGTACGCTTGGTTCGCCACCAGCCGACTATCACTAGACCCACCCCGGGGCCCTTCCGCGCGAATGCGGTTCCAAAAAACGCGTCCAGCTCAGCGGACATCGAGAAAGCCGCCCGCCGCGCCGTCCCATCACCCACTGCGCCTCGGCATAGCAGGCGAAATATTGAGGCGCAAGACTGATCCTTTGTAGCAAGGCAAGGACAGTCACTCCCGTTCCCACGCAGTGAATATCGCTCCGGCCGCGTCGCATCAGCCTTGCATCAAAGGCGCTCCCACCACTGCAATCATGAAGACACTACGCAGGTGCGGTTACGAGACAGTTTTAAACGTTGGACATGCCACGTCGTGCGCCCCGCGCAAGATTGAAATAACCGATGAGAACCGCCTGATCGAGCGCGTCCATGACCTCGCACCAAGTGAATCGCAGCTCCCCCCAAATCAAGCTGCGAGACAATACTCGTAATACGGCTGATGACGATCGTCGAGAATGGCGTACTGAGCTGCCAGGTTGGCCGGGTCTGGATTGAGCCAGGCGTTAATGTTCTCGAGCTTGATCGGAACAATACAGCGGTCGTGACCGGCTAGCGCGATTTCCGCAGGGGGATCGTCAGTCACAGCAGCGAAAGACAACAGGTCCGGCTCGCCCTTGCCTGTCCACTTTGACCATAGGCAAGCGATCAACACGTCCTGCGGCGGGTTTGGCTTGAACTCGAGCACGAGATTTTCTTCTTTCTCGCCTTCGGCCAGCTCACGAGCTTCGACGCGGTGACGGGGTACGTTTCATAAAACGCGCTCACCAACATCACGCCGTGTGTGTATCCGAAGAGCCCCTTCCAGAATCCTTCCAGGTTGTCTCGCCTCGCGTTGTAGGTGCCCGGGTACTTGGTATCGTAGAACGCCGGCTTGCCGGCGGGACGACATTGGTATCGCATTGGCTTCACACAAGTTGACCGCTTTCGACGACCATCACCGGCGCGTATTGGCCGGGAAATATCCGCGAATCACGGTCCTTCAGTTCGGTGCGATTGAAGTCCTCCAGCTTGCCGCGGATCCACGCGATCTTGTCTGTCGCAATCCGCTGGCTTTCGACACCACCCTGTACGGAAATAAAGTTTTACTCGTTTCGTAGGGGCATGTCTGCGCTCCTGAGACTCGGGCATCTACTCAAATGAGCACTTGAGCTATCGCTTAGCTGCCGCATAGTTCATGCCGGCGGTGGCCGGGATCGGCTAGCCCTTGCGGTGTCACCGCCGGCTCCGCCGATCGCCGGCAATCAGCGCCGATCTTGCGAGTAACCCCTTGCACGTTGAATATTCGTTACATATAACGAAAAATGGAGATGTCGATCCGAGGTGGCGGCTAAATCCGACCCGCAGGCGCCCAAGCGCGGTCGTGGGCGACCGCGCAACCAGATGCGATGACCACCGCAGAGAGCGGCAGACTGCTTATCGGCAGCGCCAGCGGGTGGCCTCAATTAGCGTAACGGCGACGAAAATAGCGATTCGGCGAATCAAATGACGGCCCTGCGCGCCGAGTTGACGGAGGCTCGCCGCGAGCTTGCTCAGTCGCGGCCCGAGCTCAAAGAATAGCTGCAAGAAGGCGGCCGCCGTTCGACGCTTGCGCCTGATAGTTGCGATTCATCGTTGTTGTGGTGCGCGGTGACAGGTGTTATGTCAAAACTACGATGTGGGCAGCTAAACGGAATAGCCTCGGCGCATGAATATATGTCGGGCGATTGGACGAACGGGCGTTTTCGTTCGTTGATCGCGAGGTACTTGGGATCAACTTTTCCTCCGTATACATCCGACAAATGATCCTCAGGATGCGGTCGATCATTTCGCGATAGTTGATGCGCTTCGTCCCATGAAGGTGAAATGGCCCTCGCCGGTTCGGACTTAAGAATTTGGAGTTCGAGCACGGTCGGCCTTCTTCGTTGATGGTCGACTTTGCCGGCCGAAGCGCCGAATTGCCTGCGGCGGCTGGCCGAGCGTGCGCAGGAACGCGCGCCTCATTCGGTCCCGGTCGTAAAGGCCAACTTCAAAGGCGATGACGTCCATCGAATGGCGCCCCTGTTCGAGCATGAGCCTTGCGGCTTCCACGCGCAGGTGTTCAACGGCCTTGGCAGGCGACTGGCCGGTCTCCGCGCTGAAGGCTCGGCTGAACTGGCGCGGGCTCAGCCTCGCGACCTCGGCGAGCTCCTCCACAGACAACGGGTTGCGCAAGTTGGCATTCGCGTAGTCAATGGCCTTCTGGATCCGGTCGGACTTCGGCTCCAGTTCGAGCAACGCGGAGAACTGCGACTGACCGCCCGCACGCCGATGGTAGACGACGAGTTTGCGCGCGACCGTGCGCGACACGTCCTTGCCGTGGTCCTTCTCGATCATGGCAAGCGCCATATCAACGGTGGCTGTCATGCCCGCCGATGTCCAGATCGGTCCGTCCACAACGAAGATCTGATCTTCATCGACGATTACTTTCGGAAAGCGGCGTTGCAGATCGTGCGCGAAACGCCAGTGAGTTGTCGCGCGCCTGCCGTCCAGAACCCCCGCTTCCGCCAGAATGAAAGCGCCGGTGCACGGAGCCGCGATACGCCTCGATGTCTTAAGCGAACGTTTGACAAAATCGCTCAGTGCGGGGGACGTCACGTCGGTCTCAAGACCCGAACCGAACATCACCGTATCGAAAACGGCGTCGCCGAAAGGCTGCGTCTCTACCCGAATTCCTGACGAGGTCGGCACCGGTCCGCCCGCTTCCGAAACAGCCGTCACTTCATAGGCCGGTTTCCCGACCACAAGGTTCACGAGTTCGAACGCGCTCGCGGCCGCAAAGCCCATCAGATAGAAACCGGGGAACACGACGAGACCGATTCTGTGCATATTCCGTCCTGCTCGATGTCCTAAATCGCCTGTATATACGTCATTTGCGACGCCGTCAACGATGACTATCCTTGTGCCCATGCCATCAGTGCTTCAGTACGCCAGTGAACGCCAGCGTAACTCCGGCTCCGGCATGCGAGGCTTCCTCTGCCTGTAGGGAGGCCCCCTGAAGCGAAAGACTAAACACGTCACACAAAGGTCGCTCAAATGGATCGTCGATTAATCATACTTGCGCTCGGCATGTTCGCAATGGGCACGGACAACTTCGTGGTGGCTGGAATCCTGCCCGGCGTCGCGGCATCGCTGCATACATCCGTCAGCCTCGCCGGGCAGATGGTCACCCTGTACGCGTTGTCATATGCCGTTGCAGCGCCGGTAATGGCAGCCGTGGCCGGCGGATGGCCGCGCAAGCCTCTGCTCGTGTCGGCGCTCGGCATCTTCGTCGTGGGTAACGTAATCAGTGCGCTGGCAACCGACCTGAACACGGTTCTTTTCAGTCGCGTCCTGGCAGGGTTCGGCGCCGCCCTGTTCTCGCCCACTGCGTTGGGCGTCGCCTCCGCGCTTGCGACACCGGAGAAGAGAGGGCGTGCGCTTGCCACGGTTACCGCGGGTCTGACCGGCGCTACGGCGCTGGGCGCGCCGATCGGTATCTTCATCGGTGGCTTTGGAAGCTGGAGAACGACCCTTTGGTTCGTGGCGCTTTTAGGGCTTGTCGCGATGCTCGGCGTGTGGACGATGCTGCGCTCTGCACCGCGGCCTGCACGCGTCACGCTGCGCGAGAGATTGGCTCCCGTTCGCGATATCCGCATTGCGCTGACCCTGCTTACGTCCCTGTTTGCATTTGGAGGATTCCTGATGGTCTACACCTATGCCGGCCTTGTTCTGGACAGGGTGACGGGCGGTGACGAACGCGTCCTTTCCGGCCTGTTGCTGTTCTGGGGTATCGCGGCGACCGTGGGAAACGTGCTGTCCGGCCACCTCGTCGATCGGTTGCAAAGTCGCAGCATCATTGACGCGATGCTGTGCGTCGCCGTTATCAATTTCTGTGCGCTTCCGTGGACGGGCGCTCATACGGGAAGCGCCGTGATCGCGCTGATTATCTGGGGCGTGTGCGGATGGGGACTGATCGTGCCGCAACAGCATCGGCTGGTAAAAATCGCGCCGCGCGTCGCGCCGTTACTGCTTGCCCTTAACAATACCGCCACCTATGCTGGACTTGCGTGCTCAGGCGTCCTCGGAGGGCTCGCGCTCCTGTTCATCGACCGGAACACCCTCAGCATCGTTGGGGCGGGACTGATCGGGATCGCCTTCGTCCTCGCCGAGCTCGCGCATCACTGCATCGAGCACGGACGCGTCCGTGATTGCGCGGCGACCCATCATTCGACCGGAACAACATGACCGATCCGACGCTGCTCATCTTGATAGCTGGAATCGCCTGGCGATCGAGGTCCGGAATTCCCACCCGAGTCAAAGGACATTCATGAACCTGCTGATTTGTCGCACCCGTTCGCGTGCCGCCCTGGCGGCGGCGCTGAGCGGCCTGACAACCTTCGCCGCTGGCGCCGTGTACGCGCACGGCGATGCAGTGGAAGAGACCGTCACGCCGCTGATGAAGCAGGCCATCCCGGAAATTAGCGGCAAGAACGTGCTGATCGCCACCGTCGACTTCGCACCCTCGCAGGCATCGACGGCGCATCGCCATCCCGGCTCGCTGTTCGCCTATGTGCTCGAAGGTACGGTAGAGTCGCAACTGGCCGGTGCACCGCTGAAGTCCTACAAGCAGGGCGAGAGCTGGTACGAACCGCCGGGCGCAAGTCACCTGATTGCGCGCAATCCCAGCAAGAGCAAGCCGGCCAGGCTGCTGATCTTCACCTTCGCCGCAGAGGGCGAGCCGGTCAAGTTGCCGCTGAAGTAAGCGTGCGCGGACAGTCTCGGCGCTTCCCCACGGGCCGCCGCAAGTGCCCTGACGCGTATCCTGCCATCACGCTATGGAGAGCCACCATGGTCAATGCAGTCACTGAAACAGGAAGCGGGGATTCTCTCCCCGTCACCATGATCGCCCTAAGGGTCGCGCAGTTCGGGGGACCCGAAGCCATTTACGCCGAACAGATCCCCGTGCCGGAACCCGCAGAGCACGAGGTGCTGGTGAAGGTCTTTGCCGCGGGCGTGGGACCTTGGGACGCATGGATCCGCAGCGGCAACAGCGTGCTGCCGCAACCCTTGCCGTTGACGCTGGGCTCCGACATTTCGGGCGTCGTTGTCGCGATCGGCAAGGGCACCCACGGCTTCGCTGTTGGCGAGGCGGTGTATGGGGTGACCAACAAGCGCTTCACTAATGGCTACGCGCAATATGCCGCCTGTCGTGCCGACATGCTGGCGCGTAAGCCCGCCTCGCTGTCTTTCGTGGATGCCGCCTCCGTTCCGGTAGTAGCAGTCACAGCATGGCAAATGCTTTTCGAGTGTGCTGATTTGAAACCTGGCCAGCGTGTCCTGATCCATGGTGCAGCTGGTAGCGTTGGCCGCTATGCGGTCCAGCTGGCCCATGCCGCCGGACTGTTCGTAGTCGCGACGGGCGGCGACAATGTCACTACAGAATTACTCGCGCTTGGCGCTAGTCAGGTCATTGGACGCGACTTGGCAACAGTGACCAAAGTCGATGCCGCAATCGACTTAGTGGGCGGTGACTCCCAGGCCAGTTTGTTCAAATTTATATCTGCCGGCGGTAACCTCGTATCCGCGGTTTCCAATCCAGATCAGACGGTAGCATCCACGCACGGAGTGTCGGCCGAATTTATGCTGGTGGCTGTCGACACTTCGACGCTGGATAGCGTGCGAGCGTCGTTCGATGGTGGGAAACTGCGCACTTGGGTCGGGACGGTCTTGCCGCTTGTTAGGGCGCGGACCGCCCACGAGATGATGGCTAGAACGGTGTCACATCCTCCAGGAAAGATCGTACTAGAGGTTTCACATTAACAGAACTGACGCCCGGTGTAGCCCGACAGCCGTACTTTCAGCTTGCTGCGAACCCTAACCGAGTTTTTGAAAAGAAGACGACTTACATTGGTAGCGTCTCCGATATCAATCAGTAGATGACTGAAAAGCCAGTCTCCGATGAAGAGGCGCAACGCCGCCTTGATGAAGGCGATAGTGAAAAAATCGACAGAAAGCTCGACGAGCTGGATGTATCAAAAACATCGGCCGGTAACGATCAAATCGCGAAGCCTGATACGGAAGGATCCAATTCATCGAGCAAAAACCTCGATGAACAAAACGATTAAAACGCGGTGACCCGACAACAAGCTCATGAGCATAGTTTCAAGGGGTGCTTTTGGGCAACAAAAGCGATGCGCCGCCTCTCAACAACAAATATTAATTTTTGGGCACCCTGGCTACCGTCATTTTGGACGTGGTCTCTGTATCTGCTGAGTCGACGTTGATGCTGCCGCCGTGCGCCTGGGCAATGCCCTGCAGATAGATAAGTCAAGCCCGATGCCGGCTGCTGTGCCGCGCCGCTCTGGCGGAGAATAGGCGCGCGTAAGCGGGTCGAAGATGTGCGCCACCAGGTGCGCTGGTATGGGCTGTCCTTCGTTCGCAACGGCCACTGTCACGCAGTCCCCTTTGCCACGCGCGGACAATTTGATCGCATCCTCACCATGCTGGATTGCATGACCAGCGGATTGATTACCAACTGACTGATACGCTCACCGTCCCAGTCGCCTGCAAGGTCACCATCAAGGCAGACGTCGATGTTTGCATGGGGAAAGGAAGCGCTGACCTCGTCACACGCATTGCTGCAAGCACGCCCTGCGTCCTGCGACGAAACGCTAATTGGCAAGGTGTCACGCAACCGAACGCGGGCAAAGTCCAGCAAGTCATCGACTATCCGTCTCATGCGGGTGGCGCTGCGCTGGATGTTCACGACCGCCTTCACGCAGGGTGTCGGTAACGTCTCGTCGCGCAGGAGAATCTCGGTTGAGTTGGTGATCGCGCCGAGCGGCGAACGTAAGTCGTGAGCAAGGACGCCCGCGAAACGGTCTCGTGTCCCACTGACCCGATGCGAATAACGACGGATCGATTCGGTGAGCCTCTGGTCGATCGCGTCGTTAAAGTGTTGATTCATTCAGTGCCGTAACCGGGTCCACCAAGCTTTGCTGCCAGCGGCGCAATACGGTCGCCCTGAGCGAACGGAATTCGGCCACGACATCGTCGAAAGTAAATCCCTGGTCCAGTCGATCGTCCGCATGCTCCAGTGCTGCGTCCGTCACGTCCACCGCCCCCGCCCTTCTCTCCACGCGACTTTTCTACCTGCTGGACGCCGCTTTGATCCAAACGCATATCGGCGGCCACTCTCTGCAACATGTGGCGAGCGGAGTCCTGCAGTTCGCGCTCTGTGAGCGGCATACCCTCACGCAGCAGCTGGCCGGCGAATTCGGCCCAGTCATCAACCAGTGCATCGAGGTTAGCTTCAATAAAGTCGAACAATGGCATGCGTTCCTCGCGCTCATAGTTTGGGGTAATCAACCGTGCATGGTGTTCCCATATCGACTTTGGCCCACCTGACAGACCGATTAAGACGCCACTGCGTACTTTTTTCGCTTCGTGGTGGCTAATTCGCAAAATGTTCGATCAACGCAATTAGCGCGGCCGGGGACTGCCCCTTTTGACAATAGCCATCGAACATCGCATGCGAACCGTGCCTTAGTACCTCAGCTTCATCCAACGCGGTGAATGCCAAGATAATGATGCTGCCCGTGCGCAGACCGCGCCGCAAAGCAAGCGTTGCGTCGAACCCGTTGACCTCCGGCATTGATATGTCCATCACAATGATGTGAGGCAGCCAAGCCGCTCCCATCTCAATCGCTTGCGCTCCGCCCGGCGCAATGCGGCACTCCATGTTTCGAAGTGACAGATAGGCACCAATTGCGTCGGCCCCATTTTGGTGATCATCAACGATAAATACGCGCAGGGGTGCGGTATAGGGCGGAATGCGACGTTCGGTCCAGGGCCGAGAAAGGGAATTTTTCATGGGAGTGCACGAAGACTCCAACAATCGCATTTTAGGAGCAACGGCCAAGCCTTCAAGATTTGCCGCTTAAATATAACTTTTATATATGATAATGGCCTTTATCACATATATCAGGAGCCGCCATGCCGACCCCGGACACCCTGCGCCTGACCCTGGTGCGCGCACTCGACGACGAAGCGTCCTTTAGTCCGGGATATCAGCGCGAGTTGCGGCAGTTCTATAGCCTCGCCCGTGCCGAGGGCGGCAAGATTGACGCGGTCACTTTCACGGCGGCCCACGCGGACGGGGGTGACGGCTTCGTTGGGGAATTCATGGTCCCGTGCACGCCCGTCGCCGGGTCCACGCTCACCGCGGCGACCGGCGCCTGGCTGCAAGGTCGAGCCGGGCGCACGTTGCGCCTGACAATGGGCGACGTTGAAGTTGATGCGACCAGTGCGGGTGAGCTGTACGCCCTTTTAAACCTGACGATGGCCGTCACGGAACGGCACGAAAAGCCCGCGACTGATCATGTCTGAGGCCGCGCTTGCGGTTCGATCGTCCTCTCCACTGCCGGCAGTGGTGATCAATGCCGGCGAGCGGGCGAGCGGGCGCTTTCACGAGTTTTTCGCATCGACCATTCGCAACCCGAACACGCGGCGAGCGTATGCGCATGCGGTAGGCGAATTCCTGACCTGGTGCGCGCAGGTCGGCGTGATCTCGGTCACAGCCGTGCAACCGTTGCATGTGGCCACCTGGATCGAGCTGCAAACGCAGACCTTGTCGGCGCCGACGGTCAAGCTTCGCTTAGCTGCGATTCGTCACCTGTTTGACTGGCTCGTCATCGGCCAAGTCGTGCCGCACAATCCCGCTGCGTCCGTGCGCGGCCCCAGTCACACGACCCGCAAGGGCAAGACGCCCGTGCTCGATGCAACGGAAGCCCGGCAGTTGCTCGATAGCATCGATGTCAGCACACCCATTGGCCTTAGGGACCGGGCGTTGATTGCGTTGATGGTGTTTTCGTTCGCTCGCATCGGCGCAGCGCTCGCCATGCGGGTTGAGGACGTCTATACCCAGAACAAGCGATTGTGGGTGCGCCTGCGCGAGAAAGGCGGCAAGCAACACGAGATGCCCTGTCACCACACGCTAGAAATCTATCTGGATACGTACATCGAAGGCGCCGGGATTGGCGCCGATGGCAAGGGGCCGCTGTTTCGCACCATTCAGCGTGGCACCGGGCGGCTCAGTACCACCGCCCTGCCCCAGGCTAACGCGTACGCGATGGTGACGCGCCGGGCGCTCGCGGCTGGCCTCGGCACGAAGATCGGCAACCACACGTTTCGTGCGACGGGTATCACCGCCTATCTGAAAAACGGCGGCACGCTGGAGAACGCCGCCGCGATGGCCAATCACGCATCGACTCGCACAACCCAGCTCTACGACCGGCGTCGAGACGACATTACTCTCGACGAAGTTGAGCGGATCCGCGTGTAAATTGCAGGGTTTCATATTGCGATGCGGAGCGCGCGGATATGGGTACAGGTCATCTCTTTACACGTCGCGAACTTTACGAGCGGGTCTGGGCTGAACCGATCAGGGCACTCGCTAAAACCCTGCAGGTGTCCGACGTCTGGCTCGCCAAGACCTGCCGTTTAAGCAATATCCCGTTGCCGCCACGCGGCTACTGGGCCAAGCTGTACGCGGGTCAGATTGTGAGCAAAACGTCCTTACCACTTCGTGCGCCTGGTGAAAGCGATCAGGTCACCGTTGGCGGAGGACGATACCCTCACTACCGCGGTGCCGAGTCCCAACCAACGACGGCGCCCAAGCCCCCTGCTTACGAAGAAACCGAAGCACAAGTCGCCGCGCGCGTCGAAAAGATGGTGCCCAAAGGCTGGCGCCCTGCCCGCTCGCTTGATGCTCCCTATCCTGCCATTGCCCGGCTGCTGGGTGAAGACCAGGAACGTCGAACGGCACGTGATCGCTCCCCACGCTCAACCTACGACGTCCCCCGTTTTGAAAGCCGCGTGGAGCAACGGCGCCTGCTGCTCATCAGCAATCTGTTCGGGCTGCTGTTTCAGATGGATGCACAGCCTGCCATTCGCGGCAATGACGCCCGGGAGACCCACGCGCACGTCGGCAATCAATGGGTCCGCTTTACGGTCGATACGACCGCGAAGCTACGGCCGCGACGGCATCCATCCAAGGCACCGGGTCGACCCGCTGAGCCGCTCGCGATCGAGCTCAAAGTGGGCCGGTGGAAACACAATGAGGCGGACGAGGTGCTATTTTGGAGCGATGATGACGCAGGAAAACTCGAAGGCAAGATACGAGAGATCGCCATCGCGATCATCTTGACTGGCGAGCGGCAACACCGGAAGTCACGGCAACACAGCTATGAATGGGCACTGTCTTCCTATGAGGAGGCACTTGAAGCCGCGCGCAAACAGCGCGAAGACGCTGAGCGGCGCGAGCGCGAGCGGATCGCCCAGGCAGAAGCGGACCGGGTCAGCCGGCTTTTTGCACAGGTGGCAGCCCGACAGCAAGCAGGCAACGCCCGATGCGATCGCCGGACGAGCCTTCGAGGGCGACCGCAAAACATGGGCAGCGTGGGCGCTCGCGCTCGCTGCCCAACTGGACCCGTTGCTGCCGGGTGACGATACAGTGCCGCCTCATTCTATTGATCCGTCGTCGCGGTCGAACGAAGCTAAACGGGGCGATAGCGCTTCACTTTAAAGACCATGAAGCCGTAAACGCCATAATGACGTCCACGCAGCAATCAGACCAAAAAGAGAGCAATGATCGAAGACATCAAGAAAACCCTGTGGGCGACCGCCGATAAGTTGCGCGCCAACATGGACGCAGCCGAGTACAAGCACATCGTGCTCGGGCTGATTTTTGTGAAATACATCTCCGACGCGTTTCAGGCACGTCGTGACGAGCTCACCAAGCGGTTTCTCGACGAGCAGGACGAATATTATCTGGGCGACGACGATCCCCAATTGCTCGCAGCTGAGCTCGAGGACCGCGATTACTACCGTGCGGTGAATGCGTTCTGGGTGCCGGAAACAGCGCGGTGGGAAGCTCTGCGCGCGCAGGCGAAGCAAGCCGACATCGGCAAGCGGATTGATGATGCGTTGGCGCTGATCGAAGTCGACAACCCCAAGCTCAAAGGCATTCTCGATAAGCGTTTTGCGCGCGCGCAGTTGCCTGACGGCAAGCTCGGTGAGATTGTCGACCTGGTCTCGAAAATCGGTTTTGGCGACGACACCGCGAAGGCCAAGGATATTCTCGGTCAAGTCTATGAATACTTCCTCGGCCAGTTCGCGAGTGCCGAAGGCAAAAAAGGCGGCCAATTCTATACGCCCGCGAGCATCGTGAACACGCTCGTGGCTGTGCTATCTCCGCATCAAGGCACCGTATATGACCCGTGCTGCGGATCCGGCGGCATGTTCGTGCAATCCGAGCGGTTCGTTGAATCCCATGGCGGCAAACAGGGCGATGTGTCGATCTATGGTCAGGAATCGAATCCGACGACCTGGCGCCTTGCCGCGATGAACTTGGCAATCCGGGGTATCGATTTCAATTTAGGTAAGGAGCCAACCGACAGTTTTGTGCGCGACCAGCATCCGGATCTGCGCGCGGACTTTGTGCTCGCGAATCCACCGTTCAACGTGTCGGACTGGTGGCACGGCAGCCTCGAGGGTGATCCACGCTGGGTGTATGGCACGCCTCCGCAGGGCAATGCGAACTACGCGTGGCTCCAGCACATGCTGTATCACCTGAAGCCGGCCGGCCGCGCCGGCATTATGCTCGCGAACGGCTCGATGAGTTCGAGCCAAAACAGCGAGGGCGAGATCCGCGCGGCGATGGTCGAAGCTGATGTCATTGATTGCATGATTGCGCTGCCAGGACAGCTGTTTTTCAACACGCAGATTCCGGCCTGCCTGTGGTTCCTTGCGAAGCAAAAGACTACCCGCAAAGGTGAGGTGCTGTTCATTGATGCACGGAAGCTGGGGCAATCCATCAGTCGGGTACAGATCGAATTTGCCCATGAAGACGTCGACCGAATCGCAGATACAGTCTCTGCGTGGCGTGGCAATGCGGATGCCAAGACCCCATATGAGGATGTGCCGGGCTTCTGTCGCAGTGTCACGCTTGCCGAAATCGCCGAACACGGCCATGTGTTGACTCCAGGCCGGTACGTCGGAGCAGAGGACGTCGAAGACGACGACCAAGCCTTCATCGACAAGATGCAAAAGCTGACCGAGCAACTCGGCGAGCAGACGGCCCGAGGGGTAGAACTCGATGTGTTGATCCGGCAAAAACTGGGGGCGCTCGGCTATGAATTCTGAATGGAGAGCAGTTCGATTGGGGAGTGTTGCTACAACGCTCAACGGCGCTGGAATTAAGCAAGATTTTTTTTGCTTGGTCGGCGGAATTTATGGGTGGTTTCGTAGTTCAGGTATGGTTTTTTGAACGATGTTATGCGCAGGTGCAGGCTTATCCACCGAGCTTGCCTGTGGACAAGCCGAGGTGCCTTTCACTGGCACACAAGGCGGCTTGTCCACAGGTGCGAAGCACTCGGTGGGTAAGCCGTGGCAGCACGCTACCCTTTAGCTGCCGGTTTTTCCCGGGCTTCGAGAAACCTGTATAGCCTGCGACAGGTGGCATCCAGGGAGTCTTGATCAGTCTGGCTGATGCGTGGCCAGATCAGAGGGCCGCCGTCTGGTTCTATCAACTCGGCGATGGCCTCTTGCGCGGGCAGTTTCTTGAGCCTGGTGTCCTCGTAACGCCTGCGGATCAATTCACCTCCCAGCAGCCAGAGATTGTCGCGATGGCGTCGCAGTGTCTTGGGCGTGAGTTCGCGGCTCAGCAGGTCAAGCAGGAA
>NZ_JBLKRU010000055.1:0-48932 GCF_047608185.1 Caballeronia eucalypticola | reverse complement strand
CGAAAGCCATTTGATGTGACCCGCTGCTTCGCATAAGAGTTACGACGGCGACCGGCAAGCCCTAATCGTCGACTGGCTAGAAGCCACCCAATTGAATGGGATGCCGTGCCGCCGTCCCCCGAAGCGCAGCAAAGCGGATCGCCCGCAACGCGAGCCAGTTCTGGATTGGTGCCGGAGGTTTGGCAACCACAAGTATTGTGCAAACCTGATGGACGCGTTGCGGCACCAATGTTCTTCTGGGGTGGCGAAGCCACCAGGGCGAGAGGCAATTGATGTACGCCGATCGCTTGAGCCTGATGGGTGTCTGGCGCGATCCGTCGCAGCCATGAATTGAAGAAACGGGTGCGATCGGCTACTGCATTCGGTCAGTGGAATCGATATCGGCCGCTTAGGCAGCCGAGGGTGTTGTTTGTTCACTTGACACTTGGTCCGCTAATGGGTGGGTGTCGACGATGTAATCAATCCCGTCGAGTGTCGCCGCCGTGCCAGCAACGTTTGAATTGTTGGACCCTCTGCATGTCGCGCTACACTGCAGACCAAGCCGCCCGTCGGAGGAAACCATGACAGACCTTGACCCTGACACCACTTTTCGGGGCTTGCCCCTCACTCCTGAGCAGAACGCGGAAGTGAGGCATTACATTAAATTGCAGACGCAGCGTGGCTTGCCTTGGGACACGTTGGAGCTAAGTGCAATGCTTAAGGACATGTTGCAACCCCCGGGCGACGAGAACGACGAATTCGACGAGTTAGACACCTCGGCAGACGAGACAAAAGCGGCCGCCGAGCGCGCTATGGGATCCGTTGAGGAAGAGATGGATTCCATCGAGGCGAGCGAGGAATGGCATGCCGCAATGGAGTCGGAAATCATGAAAGGGCCCAGGCGATAGAGGCATGCAGCCTCGATTACGAAATCGCCCTCATTGCTGTCAAGGACTACCGCAACCAGGTCTTCTGACAATCGCGCGAAAGCAATATCGAACGCCAGGAATTCATTCCGCTGCCATCACGGGCGCTATTTCGATCAAGGACCTGAGCCGTTCCTGATCGACCGGTGTCGCCGGGTTGTAGACAATCATTTGAAGATCCGGCCGCCCATCGACCGCGAAGGACGAGTATTCCAGCGAGATCGGCCCGAGCACCGGGTGGCGCAAGTGCTTGACCCCTTCGCCGTGAGTCTGCACCTCGTTGTCCTGCCACATGGCGGCGAACTCGGGACTGGACCGGCACAGTTCATCGATAAGCGGCGCCACTTCAGCGTCAGCGGCTGCGCGGGTGGCATCGATTCGGAAGGCGCTCACCACGAAGCGGGCTACGCTTTCCCAATCGAACTGCGCAGCACGCACGCGCGGATCGCAGAAGATCATGCGCAGAATGTTGCGTTGCTTGGGTGGCAGGCTGCCGTAGTCGGTGAGCACGGCCGCCGCCGCCCGGTTCCAGGCAACCACGTCCCACGTCGCCGTCCTGACGATCGCCGGGCTATAGGGCAGCGCCTCGAGCAGGCGCTGCAACCGTGGCGTGATCGCGTCACCGCCGCGATAGCGGACCTCAGGCGGATGACCAAGGCCGAGCAGGAACACGTGTTCGCGCTCGACTTCAGTCAGCATCAGCGCGCTCGCGATACGGTCCAGCACCTCCGCCGACGGATTACCGCCGCGCCCCTGCTCAAGCCACGTGTACCAGGCTGCACTGATATTCGCGCGCTGCGCCACCTCTTCCCGGCGCAATCCCGCCGTCCGCCGCCGGCTACCGGAGAAACCGAAGGTCGCGGGATCGAGCTTCGTCCGCCGGTTCTTCAGATAGCTGCCGAGCCGATTGTCGTTCGCGCGTGAGCTCTCGTTCTCGTGGGGCATGTGCAACCTGTTAGACGTATACCTGAATAATGTAGTCACTTTAACAGGATGATTTTATCTCGTACAACGAGGTTCGACGAAGGAATGCAGCTACCGACCAGCGCGGATTCTGCTATTTCCAGAGCCTTACAAAAGCGCGGCGCCTGACCCGAGACGCTGAACGCTAAGCAGAAAATCCGCCTTCCCACTCGCGTCGATCCCGAGAATTGACTAACCTTGTCAAAACATTCCGCAACGGAGTCTTGGCATTAGCAAAGCACCCCCGCTCGCTCTTGCCGGACTCCCTGACAAATCGAGAATATTCATCCGATGCCCACCGACATTCCAGAGCCCCAAGCCGTTTGCGATTCCATCTCCCGCAGCGCGATCTTCCTGGTCGCCACGTTTAAAGCCGGTCCCGACAGCGCGAGCACGGTACGCGCGTTATGCGCTGACGTCGCCGCTCTGGTTCGTGCGGTCGGTACTCGCGCGCCTACGGCCAACCTCTCGTGCGTCTGCGGTTTTGGCTCAGACGGCTGGGACACGCTTTTCGGTGCGCCACGTCCTGCGAATCTTCACGCCTTCCGCGAGTTTGGCGAGGGCATGCGCAGCGCTATCGGGACGCCGGGCGATATCCTGCTGCACATCCGCGCGGACCATATGGATCTCTGCTTTGAGCTCGCTTCCCTGTTGATGGAGCGCCTGCGCGACGCGGTCTCGGTCGTCGATGAAGTCCATGGCTTTCGCTATTTCGACCTGCGCGACATGGTGGGTTTTGTCGATGGCACGGAAAACCCGAGCGGCCGCGAGGCAGTCGAGTTCGCCCTCATCAGCGATCAGGATCCGGCATTTGCGGGTGGCAGCTATGTGATGGTGCAGAAGTATCTGCACGACATGGTGGCTTGGGAATCACTGCCAGTCGAGGCGCAGGAACGTATTATCGGCCGCAGGAAATTGTCCGATGTCGAGCTCGCCGATGGAGTCAAACCCTCGTCTTCGCATAGCTCGCTAACGACCATCGAGAAGGACGGCAAGGAAGTGAAGATCCTGCGTCACAACATGGCATTCGGCCGTCCAGGCGCGGGTGAGTTCGGGACGTACTTTATTGGTTATGCGAGTGCGCCTGAACCCATCGAGCAGATGCTCGAGAACATGTTTGTTGGACGCCCTCCGGGCAATTACGACCGGCTTCTCGATTACAGCCGCGCGGTCACGGGCGGCCTGTTCTTTGTTCCATCCGCGTCCATGCTTGAAGACCTCGCGGATCGCGATCCGCAGGCTTCGAAGGAAGAATCACCCTCGGCTGGGTGATCGCTGACCACGCAACGGCTTGTTGCGTGCGTCGCCTGCAGAGTGTGTCGACACTGCATTTTGCCCCGCAAGAATGATCCCTTGCGGGGCAATCCATACAAGCAGATTACCTAGACAAAACTCCCGCATCAGAAGCTTATTGAAAGAAATCAGGAATACTTAAGTAAGCAAGCGCCATGAAAGCCGCATGCGAACGCATCAGCCTTTCTTCTTCTCTGCAGCAAGCTTACAAACCCCGTCAACTATAGGTCCGCTGCCGGTCCGCTCTTGTCATCTGCACGACACCTGCCCCCGTCACGATGGCCATCTGGCATCGCACATTCTCTGCGAAGGATTCGCTTCGACCATCGAAGGCGACATGGTGCATGTGCTAAGCCTCAACTAAGCCTCAGTTAAGCGACTACGCCCGCGAGTAACTACTCTCCAGCGTCTTATCGCCATCGAAAACAATAGCCGCAATCGCACCAGGAGCGAGACATGCATGATGTGGCAGATTCCGACAGGTTACAGAGCAACGGTGTGAAGTCGGTCCAGCAGTACATCGATGAACATCCGATGTGGCCCGACGGGACACGCCTCCCATCGGTGCCCATGACCGCGATGCAATGGCGCATCTGGGCGCTGGCCGCAGCGGGAAAGTTCTTCGAAGGGTTCGTCGTTTTCATGACGGGGGTCGCACTCCCGCTGATCTCGCGCGAGTTCGGCATCAGTGCGGCGCAGAACGGTTTCATCAGCGCCGCGAGCCTGATGGGCATCCTGGTCGGAGCGGTGGGACTGGGGGGCATGTCCGACTACTTCGGGCGTAAACGGATGTTCATCGTGGAGATGATCATCTTCGTGGCGTTCCTAGTGCTGCTCGTTCTTTGCACCAACTTCACATCGCTCGTGATCTGCCTTTTTGGACTTGGCGTGGCGCTCGGTTGTGATTACCCGACCGCGCACATGATCATCTCCGAAAGCATCCCTAGCAGCAGTCGGGGCAAGCTCGTGCTGGCAGCGTTCGGCTTCCAGGCGTTGGGCGCGCTCGGCGGCACGGCCGTGGGCTTCCTGGTGCTCTCGACCATCCCGACACTCGATTCATGGCGCTGGATGTACGGCACCGCGATCATCCCGGCGCTAGCGGTAACCATCGGCCGCTTCTACATCACGGAAAGCCCGAGCTGGCTGCATATTCGCGGCGCGGTCGACCGCGCGGAAGCCGCTGCGCAGCGATTGCTAGTGCGCAGCCCGCAGTACCCGACAAGTATTGCGCTGTCGCGCGAACTGGAAATGGCCGCCACAGGCCACGGCGGCAACAAGAGCTTTGCCGCGCTGTTCGCGCGGCGTAACCTGCGCGCCACCATCCTGGCCTCGGTACCGTGGTTCCTGCAGGATCTCGGCACGTACGGCATCGGCATCTTCACGCCGACCATTCTCGCAGCAGCGTTCGGCAGCAAACCTGACCATGTCCGAAGCATCAGCGACCTGATACTGAACGACATACTTGCGGCCAAGGGCTCAGCCCTCATTACCCTGCTGCTGATTGTCGGCATCATCTTCGCGGTCATCCTCGCGGACAAGGTCGGACGGATCTGGCTGCAAGTGATTGGTTTTATCGGTTGCGCGGCAGGCCTCCTGATTGCTTCGTTATCCGATGGATTTGAAGGATCGACGAAGACGGTGGTGATTTTCGCCGGCTTCATGCTCTTCAATTTCATGACCAACCTGGGCCCGAATGCACAAACCTATCTGCTCGCAGGCGAAGTGTTTCCAACGGCCATACGCGGCACCGGAGCCGGGTTCGCGGCGGCTGTCGGCAAGATCGGCGCGGTCGCGACTGCGTTCCTGTTTCCCATTCTGCTCACGGGCATTGGCACCGGTCCGCTTCTCTACATTCTCGTGGGCACATCGATTCTCGGCGCCGTGGTGACGTGGATCTTCCGCATCGAGACAAACGGCGTGAGCCTTGACGACATTGGACGATAGATCTAACAACAGGCACGCGCTCACAGACCGCCACGATGTTCCCCACACAAGAGATGGTTTCCCCGTATCGCGACGGAGACGTGCATGACTAAGCAACATAAAAACACGGCACGGCGGATGCGCCCGCACCGGTTCGCAGCCCTGCCGCTGTGCATGGCTGCGTTCGGCTTGATGACGAGCGCATTGGCCAATGCACAGGACCTCACATTGAGCGAAACCGGCTCGACCTTGATGTATCCGCTCTTCATCACATGGGTGGCCGAGTACACGAAGACTCATCCCGGCGTTCATATTACGGTGGGCGAGACAGGCTCCGAGGCCGGCATCCAGCAAGTGCTCGCTGGGAAGGTCCAGATAGGTGCTTCGGACGCCTATATGACCGACGCCGACATGCGGCAACACCCGCAGATCATCAACGTCCCGCTGGCCATTGCCGCGCAGACGGTCAACTACAACGTGCCCGGTCTCAACACGACGCACCTCAAGATGGACGGGCCGGTGCTCGCCGGCATCTACACGGGCGAGATTCGCAACTGGGATGCGCCGCCGATCGCCGCACTCAATCCAGGCGTAGCGTTGCCGCATAACCCGATCGTGCCGATCCATCGCGCCGAGGGCTCCGGAGATACCTTCGTGTTCACCCAGTTCCTGTCATTCTCGACGCCGAATTGGGAAAACAACCAGGGATATGGCACGTCGATCTCGTGGCCGAGCGTGCCGGGTAGTGCGACTGCAACGGGCAACGCGGGCATGCTGCAGGCGCTGCAGACAACGCCTTATTCGATTGGTTATGTCGGCGTTAGTTTTACTGACAAGCTGACCGCTGCGCATCTCGGCACCACCGCGCTCAAGAATGGAGCGGGCGAATTTGTTACGCCAAGCAAAGACGCGATCACGGCAGGCGCCGCTTCACTGGGTCCGCGCACGCCGGCTGATGAACGCTTGAGCCTGGTGTTCGCGCCGGCATCGGGCTCGTATCCGCTCGTCAATTACGAGTACGCGGTTGTTTCGACGAAGCAACCTGACGCCACCACTGCGGCCGCGCTGCGCAGGTTCTTGCTCTGGTCGATCGTGCCGTCCGAGACCAATGAGGCCTACCTCGATACGGTGCACTTCATTCCGCTGCCACCGCACACGTGGGAGTTGAGTCAGGCACAGGTTCAATCAATCAAGTAGCAGCGCATGCAAGCATCAATCACTAATCGTAGACAAGTGACTGCATCCGGACAACGCACTCGAACCTCGTGCGTTGTCCGAAACATCTGATCCAAACCAAATCAATCAGTGGCCGCTGTGCAAATGCGCTGCCTTCTTGGCTGCGTGTTCAGCGTGCTCGCCCGCATGCAACCCGTGACCATGCGCCAGGTGAGCATGGTGGCTTGCACTCTCGTGGTCGCCTGCTTCGGCGTGCTTGGCTGCTTCGCGATGATGCTTCGCGGCCGAATCGAGGTGCTTGGCTGCTTCGTGATGATGGTGATGAACTTCGTGTTGATCGCTCATGGAAGTCTCCGGTATTTGCAACGGGGCTCAATCCACAATAGGAATGAGCATCACCACGATAGTTAAATGCGGTGTCACTTGCGTGAACTCCATGGGGGAATTGTTGAGGCGCCGTAACCGGAGTTTACGAGGCTCGTTTACCAAGCGCTAAGCTCATCGCGCACCTCATGCATAGCGCGCAAGAAACATGTCAGCGGCGGATTCCGCTACTTGCTTTTGTTCACGCTTGCTTAACGGAGACTGCCCCATTGTCACTTGCGGCCAGAAAGCAAACGCCTTGACGAGAGCCTGCAATTGCAGCGAAGCGAACACGGGGTCCGATGTCTTGAGCCGGCCATCGGCAGTCGCTGCGCGAATCCATACGGTCAGGTCTTCTTCGCGCTCACCCATGCGCGCCACCATGTCGCGCGCACGCTCCGGCGAATGAATGCCCGCCGCTATTGCGACGCGCGCGAGCGACAAGAAAGCCTCGTTATTTAAAAGACTCAGCTTTTTAAGCAGCAATTGCAGCAACTGCGCGCGCAACGGCTGCGAGTTGGAATAAGCAGGCGCCTCGCCCGTATCACTCGAGTCCCACAACTGCCGCAGGATGACTGCGAACAGCGCTTCCTTGCTTGGAAAATGGTTGTAGACCGTGCGCTTCGATACGCCCGCGCGGGCTGCAACGCGGTCCATGCTGGTGGCGTCGAAACCCGCGGCGAGAAATTCTTCAATAGCCGCAGCGATCACAGCGGCGCGCTTGCGATCGGTGAGACGTGGCAGGTTGGTGGTGGAGTCGGCAGTCGTATTCATCGATAAATTTTACACCAGGTAGTTTACTTTTTTCTACGATAAACTACACTGTGCAGTCTACTTTCCCTACTTTCGAAATTGGGACGCCATTACATGACATCGTTCACCGGTTCTATCCGCCGTGCCTTGGGGCTAACAGCGGCGCAACGCGGCCGCGAATCATTTGACTCGTCAACGCAGCACAATGGCGAGCGCTTCCGTAATGTCAGCCCTCGTCCCGTGGAAGGAATCGGAAAGACCCTGGGCATTGCATGGAATCTGTTGTTCAAGAAACCCGCCGGTACTGTGCCATCAAGCCCTCTGCCTGTCGATGCGCTGACGCGCGAACAGCTTGACGCGGCGCCGGATCGCAGCTTGTTTCGCCTCGGGCATTCAACCATGTTGCTCAAGCTGCGGGGTCAATTCTGGCTGACCGATCCGGTCTTCGCCGAACGTGCGTCGCCGTTCAAACGGTTTGGTCCAAAACGCTTTCATGCCCCGCCCATTGCGCTCGCTGACCTGCCGCCGCTGCGTGGCGTGATTCTGTCCCACGACCATTACGACCATCTGGACCGCGAGACGGTCCTTGCGCTCGCGAACACCACGGGCATCTTTTTGACGCCGCTCGGCGTGGGCGATCGGCTCATCGAATGGGGCATCGACGCGTCGAAGGTTCGTCAGTTCGACTGGTGGCAAGGCGTTGAGATCGACGGCATCACTTTCACGGCAACGCCTTCGCAGCATTTCTCGGGCCGCAGCCTCTTCGATGGCAACAGCACCTTGTGGGCATCGTGGGTTATCGTCGACGCCGATCTGCGCGTGTTCTTCAGCGGCGATACAGGCTACTTCGACGGCTTCAGGACGATCGGCGAACGGCTGGGTCCATTCAACGTAACGATGATCGAGACGGGTGCCTACGACGCCCAATGGCCGTACGTGCACATGCAGCCTGACCAAACCGTGCAGGCCCATCTCGATCTGCGCGGCGACTGGCTGATGCCGATCCACAACGGCACGTTCGATCTCGCGATGCATCGCTGGCAGGATCCGTTCGAGCGCGTGACGGGGCTCGCCGCCGCAAGTGGCATTCTGCTCACGACGCCGCGCATGGGAGAGCGGCTTGACCTGGCCGCGCCGCACCGCGGTCAGCGGTGGTGGCGCGAGACAGCGGACGTCGCGCAAGAGCCGAGGACAACGCGGCGATGGTTCTCATGCCGGAATGCAAGCGAAGTAAATTCGCAGGGCTAAGCATTCACTGATCATTCAACGAAGCTCGCCGTCAAATACAGCTACGACCCCGGCGTCCATCGATAAACAATGAGATTGGACTGGTTGTAGTTGTCCTTCGTGACCACGTACTCGCCGGTCGACCGCAGATATGACCTCAGGCCATACATTGAATCGACGTTATTGCCTACATCCACGGCAGCGGGGTTGCTATTGGTGAAGGTCGTGTCCAGGTTACCCGTGGAGAGATTGAAGGCGTCAATGTTAGGCACGGTTCCTACATACCCGACGAACAGATAGTTGCCGGCGGCCGTGATCGATTTCGGATTGGGGCTGGTCAGGTTGATCACCGGATTCGGTGCGCGCTGGTTACCTGCAAGCCAGCCGTGATACACCTCGACCCGTGTTCCTATCGAGGTCCAGTCTGTACTTCCGACTATGCCTTGCGCCAGGATCATGGTGTCGCTCTCCGGGAGGTAGATGATCCGCGTCATCGGCCAGATGGACCTCGGCGTGGCATATGCAACGCCCGCTCCCCAGCTCGGTTTGCCGTCGGCGTCAAAACCGGTCAACGGATAGTAGTAAATGCGGTTCGTGCGGTCCGGGCCGGCCCAGATGTTTCCGTTGCTGTCGAGACAAAATCCTCCCGTGATCAATGCAGTGGCATTGAACGCCGTGCCGGGTAAAGATCCATCGGGGATGGCGATGTAGCCATTGGCCGCGTTGAAGTGGAAGAAGTAAAAAATTCCCGGATTCTGGCCGGCCGCCACCATGATCCGGTTTGCGCCGACCGTGGCAATTTGCGCGAAGTGCTCGCCGCGCTGGGTGTCGCTCATATCGATGCGTGGATCGGACGGATAGTCGATCGGATCGACCGTGTTCGCCACGAACGTTCCGCCCGCGCCGCCCGTGTAGATATTGAAGCCGCCGTAGAAATTGGCGCCGTCTGTCGCGGGGTCGGGTGCGCCGTTGCCTTCAAAGTTTAACGCCTGAAGCGTCCACTGCAAGGTGCCTGAACTGTCGTAGGCGTGGATGTCGGTAGTGCCGTTGCGGCCAAGATCCCACGTTCCACCCCACGGGTTGTTGAGGACATACAGATTGCCGGTGGCGTCCTTGCCAATGCCGGCAACGCGGGTGAAGCGCTTGTCCCCGACCTGGCCCTTGATGCCCGTAGTCGTGTCCAGATACCCGCCCTGAATGCCGAACGTGCCGACCTGCGTTGGCTGACCCGTGCTCGCCGCGGTCTGATAGATCTTGATGTTCATGTCGGGCCCTTCGTCGCCGACCAGAAGCTGTCCAGCCGTTGGATCGAAATACAACGCGCTCGGGCGGGACGTGGCGGGCATCTGGATCGTGTTCAACGCTGCGCCGGCCGCGCTGAACTCGACGATCGTGCCGGCGTTCTGCTGCGCGACCCAGACGTTGCCGGCGCTGTCCACGGCGAGCGCTCCGGGCGCTGCCACGTTGATATCGCTTTGCCAGACACCGTCGGTGGTAAAGACGCGGACGCGATTTCCAGGGAAGTCGCTCGCATAAAGAAGGGAGCCCGATGTCGCGAGTCCGGTCACGACATCACCCCGCGTCTGGGTCGTTGTCGCACTGACGGGGATGGAAAGCTCGCGTGTTTTACTGGTTCGGTTATATCGCCCTACCCAGCCGCTGCCGTTGGTCCTGTCATATTGCAAGGCGGCAAAAATCGAAGTTGCGTTACCCGTAATGGCGCTGCCCTGGAATTCGTTATGAATTCCGATGGACCCCATGTTCTGGCGATTGCCGTAGATAGCAACGCCGCCTTCGTTTTCGTCCCAGAGGGAAGCGGTATAAATAGTCCCCTCGGGCGCAACCCATATGGAGCGGGCGCCATTACCGACATAAGTGGAATTCGTTCCGTATGTGTTCGCAACCCAGTCAGTGGTGTATTGCGCCTGACACTCCGGCACAATTGCCGCGATCAATACAGCGGCGGCAAATACCGCACGAATGCGCTTTTTTAACATGAAAATTGGTCTCGTAATGTTCGCCTAATCCAGATGCAGAATGCGCAGGCGATAACACCCCTAAGCCCCGCGACCCGTGGGTCGGCGCTTGATTGGGTTAAACGTAAAAATTAAACGGGGCACTTATGGAATTAAGAGAATCGGCACGGTCAATGTAGTGCTAGAAGGCATATGCCAAGTAATCCTTACGCTATAAGGCTCGAATCCCGAAACCCTCCGGTAGTTACTTTGCGCATACCGCAAAAATATCGCCATACCTAATCGTATGATGAAATATTCTAAAATGCATCGATAAAAAATCAAAAATAAATTCCCAATCCTGATTCGACGTCATAAGCGTGAATTAATTCGACGTGATTGACGGAACGGCAAACGCCGATTTATGCCAGTCATAGAGAATTGACCGATTCAATTGATTACTTAAAAACACTTCAGCAGGCGGCAGGTCAAACACATCGCAGATCCCCGGCGCAGCGGCAGCGTCGTGTCCCGCCAGATTGCTGTTGTGAGAATTGTGATGTATATTTACCTACTCACAATTCTCCACAACGGCGGAGGAATCATGGCAAGAGCCCAGGGTGCGCATCGTCAGCCTTCAACGGCGGGCAAAAAAAACCGCGAAACGCCGACAGCGCGTCAATCTGCCTTCGCGCAGCGCGAGCTGCCTGAAAACGATCTGCACGAACTGGAGCTCATTGTCCTGAAGCTGGACGCTACGCGCGCCGCGGCGCGGATCATCCTTGAGCAGATCGGCGAACCTCGGCCCGGCGGACCCAGGATCGGTTTATTACCAGAGCACGCGGGGGATTCGTGGACCGAGTTCATGCTGGCTCAACGCGTCCGTATGATCATCAACGAGCAAGAGCGAAGCGCGCTGCAAGACCTTTTCGATGCAACGCCTGTACGCCGTCTGTCACCGGCAAGAGCGGATCTCGAGCGCAAGGCCATTGAGGCCGTGCTATCCGGTACCGAGTGGCTCACGGCGCAGGAAGTCGGACAGCGGCAGAATCCTGACGCGACGAACCAGCATGCGGTCGCCAGTCGCTGGAAGAAGGAAGGCAAGGTGTTCTTCATCGAGCACAAGGGCGTGACTCTGTACCCAAAGTACATCTTCGATGAATTCGGAAATCCGGTTTCCGAAGTGGCCGAGGTGTTGAAGATTTTCCAGGGCTACCGCCCGTTCAGGATCGCGTCGTGGTTCGAGTCGACCAGCAGCATGCTGCGTGGCAAGCGGCCTCGCGAGGTTCTCGGGACTGACCCGAAAGCCGTGGTGGAAGCGGCCCGGGATCAGGTTGTGGGACCGGTGCATGGTTAGCCGACTGAAGCCTCCGCCGCAAAAGCCGTTTCCACTGCTCCGTGTGCCATCCGGTATCTGGTATCGCGTCCATGATCTCGACCCGCGTACAGGAAAATACACAGCCGCCGCCTTTAATGACTCGGGGCGCGGAAATGCCCGCTTCAGTCCGCTAAGAAGACCGGACTCAGGTGACGTCATTCCTACCATCTACGCAGCTAGCACAAAGCGCGGCGCCATCATGGAGACCGTCCTGCACGACGTGCCGGTTCCGGCGTCAGGATACATACACGATATTGAGCGTGATCTCGTCTCGAACCTTCACATGAGCTCGATCGAAGTGCAGGAGCTCCGTTTGGTCAACCTCACCTCGACCGGTTTGCGGGCGGCCGGTCTGAAGCATTCGGATCTGTTCGATGACGACAAGCTGGACTACCCCCGCACGCGTGAATGGGCGGCGTGGTTCTGGGCGCAATATCCGGACGCGCAAGGTCTTGTCTGGGTATCGAAGCAGGATAACCAGTCGAAGGCGGTCATGTTGTTTGGTGACCGGATGAGCGAGCCCATTGCAGACCTGGATAGCTCGTCGCACATCAGAGACCACGAGGATTTGATCATCGAGCTGCTCGTGGAGATGGACGCTTCGGTGTCGCCGGCCGCGTAGAGTGCCCGGCGTTCGCTCACCCGCTCACATCAGGACGCCGCCAGTGCCCGCAATGCAAACCGCTTCAGCTTGCCCGTCTCGGTGCGAGGCAATGCGTCAATAAACTCGATCGCGCGCGGATACTTATACGGTGCGATCTGTTCCTTTACGAAGGTCTGCAACTGGACCACCAGCGCGTCACTCGCTACAAATCCTGCGCGAAGAACAACAAATGCCTTGGCAATTTGTCCGCGCTCGTCGTCGGCCACGCTAACCACGCCGCACTCCGCCACCGCTTCATTTAACAGCAGCGCGCTTTCTACTTCGGGCCCCGAAATGTTATAGCCCGCCGAGATGATCATGTCGTCGGCCCGGGACTGATAATAAACGTAACCATCGGCATCGATACACACTGAATCGCCCGGAAGATTCCATCCATCGCGGACAAATCTACCCTGCCGCGGATCACTCAGATAATGGCAACCGGTCGGACCTTTGACCGCGAGCATGCCGACCTCGCCAACGGGAACGGGCTGCATATTGTCATCCACGGCCTGCACCACGTAGCCCGGCACCGCGCGCCCGATCGCCCGGTCGCGCGCCTGCGCTTCGGCGGTCGAGACAAAGATGTGGATCATTTCAGTGCTGCCAATGCCGTCGATCATTTGCAAACCCGTGGCTTGCCGCCAAAGCTTGCGTGTGGCGTCGGGCAACGCCTCGCCCGCCGAGACGCTTTTTCTGAGCGTCGATAAATCAAAACGCGAAACAAGTCCCGCCATTTGCCGATAAAACGTCGGCGCCGTGAACATGATGGTTGCGCGAAAACGCTCGACCACTTGCAACAGCGTCTCCGGCGCCAACTTCTCGATCAATACCGTCGATGCGCCTGCGCGTAACGGAAAGCACAACAAGCCGCCCAGCCCAAAGGTGAACGCGAGCGGCGGCGTGCCGCAGAATATGTCGTCGGCAGTGGGCTTGAGGATATGGCGCGGAAACAGGTCGCACATCGCCATCACGTCGCGATGAAAATGCATGCAGCCCTTCGGCATTCCTGTTGTGCCGCTGGTGAACGCGATCAGGCAGACGTCGTCCGCAGCGGTATCGACCGCCGTGTATTCGGCAGGTTGAAGCGCGGCGATAGTATCGACGGAATCGAGGCCATCGTCGTGAAAGAGCCTTGTTTGCAGCAGGCTTTCGCAAAAGTATGCGCTCGATGGATCACTGCATTGCTTGAGCTCATCGACCAGGCGCGCGTCGCATAGCGCCGCCGAAACCTGCGCTTTATCGATGATCTGCTTCAGTTCCTTGGCACGCAAAAGCGGCATGGTGGGCACCACCACGAGCCCCGCCTTCAACGACGCAAGCCAGGCGATCGCCATGTGCAGCGTGTTCGGTCCGCGCAGCAAGATTCGGTTACCCGGCACCAGTCCCATCGCTCCAGTCAGCACGTGCGCGGTCCGGTTCACGCGCGTGCGCAATTCGCCATACGTGGTCGCGTACGGAGCGCCGTCGACGTCGGACCATATCGCGGGTCGCGCGCCCTGCTCGCGCTCCGGATGGTCATCGATGATCCGGTCGAGCAATTCGACCGCGCAATTCAGGCGCGCCGGATAAGAGACGTCGGGGTTGTCGAGCAGAAACTCCGGCCACTCGCTGGACGGCGGCAGGTTGTCGCGGGAAAACGTATCGACGTGAGCCGATGATTCCATGATGAGCTCCGAGTACAACGAAGTAAGCGACTAGCTAAACGACAAGACAAGCGGCGTTAGTCAATCCGGAATAACGGCGGTGGCTTCGATCTCCACCTTCGCTTCGTCTTCAATGAGCGCGACCACTTGCACGGCGCTCATCGCAATGTCGTAATTGCCGATCAGTTCCCGAAACGCACTGCCCACGTCCCTCAGCGCAGCGACGTATTCACGCTTGTCGATCACGTACCAGGTTAAACGCACAAGATGTTCCGGACGCCCGCCTGCCGAGTCGAGCACCGCGACTATGTTGGCCAGCGCCTGGCGCGCTTGTGCTGCGAAGTCCCTGCTCTGGAACTGGCCTTGTGCGTCCCAGCCAATCTGTCCTGCTATGAAGACCTGCGTGCCGCGCGCGGCAACACCATTTGCGTATCCGCGCGGCTTGACCCAGCCGGCTGGGAGCAATGCTTTTTTCATGACCGCGTTTCCTTGAGTTCGTCTTTAGCTTCGTCTTTTACTTCGGCAAGCGACGAAGGGTTGAAGCGTGTCAACGCGGCACGGATGTCGTCGGGAATATCGATCGACACCCCGGATTCAAGCGACGTTGTCACCAGCACCTGACGCGCAAGAAAGCGCGTTTCGCCATGCGACTGTGCGTCAATCACAATGCCGACAGAACGAGCACCAATCCGATCAAGCGTCAGCGACAGCACGAGCGTGTCGCCCATCTGACTTGGCCTTGAAAACGTGCAATCGAGCTTCACGATCGGCAGGCCGACGCGGCGCTTACTAATCATCGCCGCGTAGTCGATGTGGAGTGCTTCGTTGAACCAGTCCTCGACAAGCGCATTGGTCATTACGAGGTACTGCGGGAAAAATACGATGCCGGCGGGGTCGCAATGCGAAAAACGAATGCGCACCGGCCGCTCGAAATGGGTCGATGTTTCCATCACGCGTTCCTCGCGGCATGCGCCTTGAGCAGATCGCGGCCGACAATTAATTGCTGCACTTCGGTCGCGCCTTCATAGATGCGCAGCGCGCGGATCTCCCGATACAGTTGCTCGACCACCGCACCGCTTTGCACGCCGCTGCCGCCCCACAATTGCACGGCCGCATCGATAACCTGCTGAGCGCCCTCGCTCGCATGCCACTTCGCTAATGCAGCTTCACGCGTGACCGATTTACCGGAATCGCGCATCCACGCGGCCCGATAAACAAGCAACGCGGAGCTGTCAATAGTGAGCGCCATGTGCGCCAGCTTCGCCTGCGTCAATTGAAAATCGCCGAGCGTCTGCCCGAACATCTTGCGCGACGCGGCACGTTCGATCCCTTCGCTCATGGCTCGCCGCGCGAAGCCAAGCGACGCCGCCGCAACGGACGTCCGAAAGATGTCGAGCGTGCGCATTGCAAGCTTGAAACCCTCGCCGCGATTTCCCAGTAAAGCGGTACGCGGCACACGCGCGTTTTCGAACGAAAGGCGCGCTAAGGGATGCGGCGCGATCACATCGAGGCGCTCGGCGATGCGCAGTCCTGGGGTATCGGCATCGACGATAAACGCACTGATACCACGTGAGCCCGCCGCCTCGCCGGTACGCGCAAACACCACGTAAAAGTCCGCGATGCCACCGTTTGAGATCCACGTCTTCTCGCCGTCGAGCACATAAGAATCACCGTCCTCGCGCGCGCTGAGCGCGAGCGCCGCGACGTCAGAGCCGGCGTCCGGTTCCGTCAACGCAAACGCCGCAATAGCCTCGCCGCTTGCCACCCGCGGTAAATAGCGCTGCTTTTGCGCTTCGTTGCCGGCAAGCGAAATGGCGCCCGATCCAAGTCCTTGCATCGCAAGCGCGAAGTCCGCTAGACCACTGTGGCGTGCAAGCGTTTCGCGCAGCAGGCAAACGGCGCGCGCGTCGATGGTGTCGCCGTGTCCGCCGTAAGCCGTGCCGCCAATGCCATAACGCAACCAGCCAGCCGCGCCGAGTTCACGTACAAGACGACGGCAGATTGCATCGACGTTCGAATGATTGGCATGCGTATCACCGAGATGTTCCGATGCCCACGCGTCAACACGCGCGCCGAGTTCACGATGCCGTTCTTCGAAGAACGGCCAAGCGAGGGCATCGTGGAAAGCGGGAGATGATGTTTGAGGATTGGCCAACTCAGTCTCCCTCGAACACGGGCCGCGTCTTCGCAGCGAATGCGCGATACGCGCGCCCGAAATCATTCGTCGCCATGCAGATTGCCTGAGCCTGCGCTTCGGATTCGATAGCGTCGTCAATGCTCATGCTCCACTCCTGGTGCAGCATCTTCTTCGTGATGCCATGCGCGAAGGTGGGTCCCGATGCAAGATCGAACGCGAGCGATTGCGCTTCGCGCAGAACGTCGTGGGGTTCGCATAGACGGTTATAAAAGCCCCACGCTAAACCTTCGTCGCCACTCGCGGAACGTCCGGTGAAAAGCAGTTCGGCCGCCCTTCCCTGACCAATGATGCGCGGCAGGATCGCGCATGCGCCCATGTCGCAACCCGCCAGCCCCACACGAGTGAACAGGAACGCGAGCTTGCTTCGCGCAGTGCCCAGGCGCATGTCCGAAGCCATCGCGAGGATCGCGCCCGCGCCCGCGCAGATGCCATCAACGGCTGCAATAATCGGTTGCGGGCAATGGCGCATCGCCTTGACAAGGTCGCCCGTCATGCGCGTGAACATGAGCAGCTCGGGCATGGGTAGATCGACGAGCGGTGCGATGATGTCGTGCACGTCGCCACCTGAGCAGAAGTTGCCTCCGGCACCATGGATCACGATGCTCTTAACATCGGTGGCGTAAGCAAGCTGGCGGAACAGGTCGCGCAATTCCGCATACGATTCGAACGTCAGCGGATTCTTGCGCTCGGGCCGATCAAGCGTGATCGTGCCAACGCCTTGCTCTACGGCCCAGCCAAAGTGCTTCGCGCGATAGTCGCCAAGTGTGGTGCGGTTACCGGCAAAAAGCGCGGTGGTTCCGTCGTTCATCAACTGTCCGTTCATCGAACGTCTCCGTATTTGTGTGGGTCGCCAGGCTTCAGGAATCCGTGCGCTCGCGCAAGTGCTGCTTGAGCTTGCCGAGCTTCTGATGCATGCGTGCCTTGTCCGCCAGCGGCAAGCCGCCGAACAATTCGACGACCCATTGTTCATGTGCGCGCGCCATGCGATCGAACGACTCGCGGCCACGCGCGGTGAGGCGCACGGCAAACGAACGGCGGTCATTCGGATCGGTATCGCGCACGACAAATCCTTCCTTTTCCAACTGATCCGTGAGACCTGTCACGTTGCCACCGGTGACCATGAGACGTCGCGACAGCTCGTTCATCTTCAGGCCTTCAGGATGGCGCTCGAGTTGCGCCATCATGTCGAAGCGCGGCAGCGTGGTGTCGAATTCGGCGCGCAGGCGGCGGCGCAGTTCGGCCTGCACAAGATTGGTGGTGGTCAGCATGCGCAGCCATAAGCGCAGTCCCATGTGACTGTCGACACCGGTGCTCATCTCAAGGTCGACGACGTTGCCGGCGGCCTTGGCCTTTTCGGGCGCGGCAGTTTTAACCGTGCGGGCAGCGGGCTTGTTCACATTACTTCTCCACCTGAAATGGAAATGGTCTGACCGGTAATCGATCGTGACTCCGGCAAGCACAGCCATAACGCGGAGCTGGCGACTTCATCCGGCGTCACGAAGCGACGTTGCGGATTCGATCGCAGCAGTGCTTCGCGTGCCTCGTTCTCGCTACGTCCGGTCTGCGCAACGATCTTTTCTATCGACTGTTCGAGCAGACCTGTTTCCGTATAACCGGGACACACGGCGTTGACGGTCACACCACGCGTGGCAACTTCCAGCGCCAGCGAACGCGTCATCCCGATCACGCCATGCTTGGCCGCACAATAGGCGGCAACGTACGCATAACCGACCTGACCCGCCGTACTCGCTACGTTGACAATGCGCCCGCTGCGACGCTCAAGCATTGCCGGTAGAACTTCTTGCGTGCAGAGAAACACGCCGGTCAGATTCACATCGAGCATGCGTTTCCACAGCGCCAGATCGGTCTTTGTGAACGGCGCCGCTTCGGCTTGTCCGGCGTTATTGACGAGGATGTCGATAAACCCATGTTCGCGCGCAGCAGCAAACGCAGCAGCGACGGAATCGGCGGACGTGACATCGACGCTCTGCACATGCACGGTTCCTGCTTCGCTCAGGACTTCAGCCTGATAGGCGAGCCGGGTCGCATCCCGGCCCATCAGCGTGACCTGCGCGCCCGCGCTCACCAGCACATGCGCTACGGCAGCGCCAATACCGCTGCCACCGCCTGTGACCACCGCGTGCTCGCCTGTGAGTGGTTTCGTATTCGTGTTCATGCCCGGGTTCATGCTTCGCCCTCCGCATGCTGCGCGCGCTCGCGTTCATAACCGCGCTCGAGTTGCGACTTTGCGGCGAAATATTGCTTGGGCCAGGTGATATCGACGTAACCAATCTTCGCGGCCTGATCGAGCGTCCACGAAGGATTGGCAAGATGCGGACGCGCCACCGCGCAAAGGTCGGCGCGGCCCGCTGCGATGATGCTGTTCACGTGGTCCGCTTCCGAGATCGCCCCGACCGCGATGGTGGCAATGCCTGCTTCGTTACGCACACGATCCGAGAAAGGCGTCTGGAACATGCGGCCATAGACCGGCTTCTCTGCCTTGCTCACCTGTCCCGACGATACATCGATCATGTCCGCGCCTGCCTCCTTGAATGCTCGTGCGATCAGCACGGCGTCGTCCGGCGTGATGCCGCCCTCCACCCAATCGTGCGCCGAGATACGCACCGAAATGGGCTTGTCCTTGGGCCACGCTGCACGGATCGCGTTGAACACTTCGATTGGAAAACGCAGACGGTTTGCGGCCGAACCACCGTATTCATCGTCTCGTTGATTGGTAAGCGGAGAGAGAAAACCGGACAGCAGATAACCGTGAGCGCAGTGCAGTTCAAGCCAGTCGAAACCGGCGCTCACCGCAAGCTCGGTTGAGCGCACGAACTGCGCCTTGATCTCTTGCAGATCATCCGTGGATGCAGCGCGCGACCATTGGCTGATGCCTTTCAAATACTGTTGCCGGGATGCCGATACGACAGGCCAGTTGCCCTCATCGAGTGGCTTGTCTATTCCTTCCCAACTGACGCGCGTGGATGCCTTCGCGCCGGCATGACCCAACTGAATGCCGATCTTTGCATCGCTCTCACGATGCACGAAATCGACAATACGCCGCCACGCGTCACGTTGCGCGTCGTTGTACAAACCAGGGCATCCCGGCGTAATTCGGCCTTCCGGCGAGACGCAGGTCATCTCGGTCATCACCAGTGCCGCACCGCCCATGGCGCGTGCGCCGAGATGCATCAAATGGTAGTCACCCGCAATGCCATCGACAGCCGAGTACTGGGCCATGGGAGACACCACCACGCGGTTTTTCAACGTCACGCCGCGCACGGTGAAGGGTGTAAACATTGGCGGGACGGAACGCTTGCTGCTGTCTATATCGAGTCCCGAACGCTGCGCGATCCAGTTTTCAAACTCGGCGAGATACGCGGCATCGCGTGAACGCAGGTTTTCATGAGAGATGCGCTGCGAGCGCGTGAGCAACGAATAAGCGAATTGCTCCGGTTCGAAAGATGCATAACGGTCCACGTTTTCGAACCATTCGGTGGAATTGCGCGCGGCGTTCTGGATGCGCAGGACACCGACGCTGCGTACGTCCGTATAGTGCTCGAGCGCGGCGGGAAGATCGCCCGGATGCGCCGCGATGCTGTTCGTCAGCTCGATTGCATCTTCAAGCGCGAGCTTGGTGCCGGAGCCGATCGAGAAGTGCGCCGTGTGCGCGGCATCGCCCATCAGGACCACGGGCGTCACGCTGCCATCGCCATTCGTGCGGTTATGCACCCACGTTTCATTCACGATGCGCGGAAACCTGATCCATTGTGATGAGCCGCGCAAATGTTGCGCGTTGGACTTGAGCGCGTGGCCATCGAGATACCTGGCGAAGAGCCGTTCGCAGAATGCGATGCCGTCCTCCTTGCTCATTTCATCCAGGCCGGCTGCACGCCAGACCCGCTCGGGCGCTTCCACGATAAACGTAGACATGTGGTCGTCGAAACGATACGCATGCGCCTGGAACCAGCCGAACTCGGTCTTCTCGAACGCGAACGTAAAGGCATCGAAGAGCTTGTCAGTACCGAGCCAGACGAAGCGGCAATCACGCAAGTCGACGTCGGGTTTGTAGGTGGCCGCGTACTTGGTGCGTACGACGCTATTGGCGCCATCGCACGCAATGATGAGGTCGGCGTCGTAGGCTTCGTCGCTAGTCACTTGCGTTTCGAACACCAGCTTCACGCCAAGCGCCTCGGCACGCTCCTGAAGAATGTTCAACAGGCGCTTGCGGCCGATACCGCAGAAACCGTGTCCGGAGGAACGCTGCGTGCGGCCGTTGATATGGATGTCGATGTCATCCCAGTGATTGAATGCATCGAGAATGGCTGCCGCACTCGCCTCGTCCGCACGTTGCAGATTGCCGAGCGTTTGGTCGGAGAACACTACGCCCCAGCCGAAGGTGTCGTAGGGGCGATTTCGCTCCACTACCGTCACATCGTGAGCGGGATTTTGCTTCTTCATCAGCAAGCCAAAGTACAGACCCGCGGGGCCGCCACCAATACAAACGATGCGCATTGTGCGCTCCAGGCTGAAGGGTCAGCTTAATTTAGGCCTCGATAGTTTAGGTGTCAAGTAAATTTGTGAAATTTGGCGGGCGGGCGGCAGATGAAACTGGTTGGGTGCGGCTAGCAGAAGTCGACGCGAAGCGGTCTCTCTCAATTTCCCGAAACGGACGTTGGCCGTTGCTACAATTTTCATTGGGGGGGTCACGCCCGAAGCCCCTGTTCTCCTCAAGGGGGTTCGCAGGACTCAAGCGCAGCGGTCATTGCCGGGGAAATAGCTGTTCTTGAGGCGGGTGAACTAAGGACCACAGCGACTCGAATGCCTGGTCGGCGTTTCTGGGAATGATGGTTTCGTTAGCTAAACGTTCAAGGTCTTCGCAGGTAACAACATAAATTCCCTTGCTAGATGCAATTTCTTCGTCCGTCAGAGCCTCGCGCTTCATTGTTGTAACGACGACTGGCAGAACTTTCAGATGGGGGTTGCCTGTCTGCTTTAGCTTTTCTAGTAAAGCCGCCGCTCGGGCAAGTAACTTGGATAACTTTCCATTGTTATTGATCGCTCCTGTTGTGCATTCGATAACCGCAATGTTGCCATTTGGACTGACGGCAAGTAGGTCGGCAGCATCGGTTGTGAAATGGCTCGAGAGCGGATCGACGGCGAAGCCGTACATGAACATCAGGTTGCCGACACCCGCTTCAAGCACACGAGCATCTTGCTTGTGTGATTTTGCATCAAATAAAGATTTCTTTGTTCCCTCGAGCTCGGGATCGAATACCTCATGCATCGAACGACGAACATTCGCCGTATTGTCGGGGTCGGTAATCCAGCCCTGGTGCATCCAACGACCTTTATACGACGCAAATCCCTGGATGACTGATCCGTTTGGCACTTCGATATCGACGGAGCCTACGACCACATACTCCCCGTCATCTGACCATGTCAAATCGCTAGAATTGAACGATCCTCGCTCTGTCGCTTTCGCAACTGGGGCTTGCACTCGATAACCGAGCCTTGCTTGCGTACGATCGACGTCTTTAGCAACACGAATAGCCAAATGGGCAACACCATTCTGTATGCGCGCGCGCGGACCCAGATCTACGGCGACGACTCCTTCAGCCGTGACATCAAGAGAGCAAACGTCCCACCTCAAAGGGTACAAATGCAATTCGCCCGCCAACTCAACGATTGAGTCGTATGGCATCGCTCCTGAGCGAAGATCGCTCTGGAATTCTGTTAGACGATTCTGGAAAACGTGTGAGCCAGTCGATATCGACAGCCGCAATGTATGGATGACGGGTGTATAGAAATTCGGCGGAAACTTCTCAAGATAGGTCGAGAAACTGCTGTGAGGTTGCGCGTAGCGCCCAAATCGTAGGCAACCAATGGGCGTCTCAACGCCATCACCTCTTAATGCCGTGATCAAGCTCAGATAGTCGATGCCGAGTTTGGATAAGGGTAACGAACAACCGCATATGGATGGTGTTTTGACAGCGAGTTCCGGCAGCGATTGATTTCCAACTCGATGATAGATGTGGCCTTGAGCAAGCTCAAGACCGTCCGCCCCATCAATCGCAATAAAACTGAAGTTCGTGTGCTTGTAGGCATCGACGCCGGTTGCGTACAGCAACGAGAACTCATCCAGTTTCTGCTGCTCATAAGGGGGGAGCGGCTGCATTTCTAGCCCCTCTAAAGGGATCGGTCATGACGGTTTCTCTCGTGGCTCAGCCTGCTATGCGCTTTCAGTTCGATTGCAGTGTCGGTTGGGCTTGTTTCGCGCCGCCGGGGAAACGTCAACCTCATGCATACCTAGTGGCGCGGCGATGCGACAACTGCACTTGGGCGATTGTCGACGATTTTGCCTCGGACGTCGAACGGCCGGTCATGGCCGCTATGCGCCGGTCCGGGAAGCGTTGGCCTCCAGCGCATTCCGGCGCCTTTGCCAGATGTGCCCGACCGGGGTTTTCAATTCCTTGTGCTTCGGCGAATGACGTGACACGGCGGCTACCCAAGATACTAATGTTGTCGTCGACACCCGTGGGTTCGGCTCGACATGCGACCGGCTTTTGGGCTTAAGGCAGTCGGCAAACTCAAGTTTTGATGATGAGCTATCTGACATACACACGGGAAAAGCTGATCCCGAATTCCTTGCTTTCACGCCAACGTGACAACAGCCGGACGTTTGGCTTTCGGTTTGGATGCGGACCGTAATACGCCCCTAAGTTATCGGCGAGATAGTTCAAGTATGCTGACCTCCGGCATGCAACTACGCTTGCAAACAGTCGTGTCATGGGAAACCAGCTCGCCCAAGAAAGTCCCAAAGATCGCACGTCAAACATCAAGCCATGCTAAGCATTCTCGCCCGTGCGACAGGTCGTGGGCGATACGAGCCAGCCTTGCGCCGGCAAACTCCCGGAGCACTTATGAAAACGCTTTTCCTTCAAGCACCTTCATTCGACGGCTTTGATGGCGGAGCAGGTTCGCGTTATCAGACAAAGCGCGAAATCCGTTCATTCTGGTATCCCACCTGGCTCGCCCAGCCTGCCGCCTTGATCGAAGATAGCCGCGTACTGGATGCTCCTGCGGACGGCCTGTCCGTGGAGGCGACGCTCGACATCGCGGAACAATACGAGCTCGTCGTCATTCATACGAGCACACCCTCGTTCCCGACCGACGCCCTGTTCGCCGAACATCTGAAACAACGCACGCCTGCGATTCTTGTGGGAATGGTCGGTGCAAAGGTCGCCGTCGATCCGCACGGTTCGCTCGGCGCCAGCAACGCGATCGACTTTGTGTGCCGGGAAGAGTTCGACTTCACCTGCCGGGATATCGCGCAAGGCTTGCCGTTCGAATCCATTCCTGGCCTCAGCTACCGCCTGCCCGATGGCGGGATCATGCACAACGACGCGCGGCCCATCCTCGAAAACATGGATGAGCTGCCTTTCGTCGCGCCGGTCTACAAGCGCGATCTGAAGATCGAAAACTATTTCAGTGGCTACCTCAAGCATCCGTATGTATCGATCTACACCGGACGTGGATGCCGATCGAAGTGCACGTTCTGCCTCTGGCCGCAGACCGTTGGCGGTCATCGCTACCGCACACGCTCGGTCGACAATGTGCTCGCGGAAGTGAAGTGGATCAGGGACAACATGCCCGAGGTCAAGGAGATCATGTTCGACGACGATACCTTCACCGACTTCAAGCCGAGAGCCGAGGAGATTGCCCGCGGCATGGGCGAGCTGGGTGTGACCTGGTCCTGCAACGCCAAAGCGAACGTCCCGTATGCAACGCTCAAGGTCATGAAGGAGAATGGTTTGCGACTGCTGTTGGTCGGCTATGAGTCCGGCGACGACCAGATTCTCCTGAACATCAAAAAAGGCCTTCGAACCGATATCGCACGCCGATTCAGCGAGGATTGCCGCAAGCTCAACATCAAGATCCACGGCACGTTCATCCTGGGACTGCCGGGTGAAACGCACGAAACGATTGAAAAGACCATCGAATATGCGAAGGAGATTAATCCGCACACCATTCAAGTGTCGCTCGCCGCACCCTATCCCGGGACCACGCTATACAAGCAAGCGATAGAAAACGGGTGGATGAAGGAAAACAAGGTGATCAACCTTGTCAGTTCCACGGGCGTTCAGCTTGCAGCAATTAGCTATCCTCACCTGTCGAGCGAAGAGATCTATCACAGCGTGGAAGAGTTCTATAAGCGCTTCTACTTCAGGCCCGCGAAGATCTGGGAAATCGTGCGGGAAATGCTGGTGAGTTGGGAAATGATGCATCGGCGCTTGCGCGAAGGTGTCGAGTTCTTCAGCTTCCTGAGAGCGCATAAAGCATGAGCAGGCGCGGGGATCAAAGCAGCGCAAGACCATTGCTGGCGCGATGAAATATCAAATCTGGATCGCCTGCGTGGTCACGCTTCTCTCGTCCACGGCATTGCTCGCGTTTCTTTTGCCGGGTGACTTCGCGCATTGGGTACAAAGTCCCGCGATCTGGATCACCACCTCATGCGTAACGTTCGGTATCAGCTACACCGTAGTAGCAACGTTGCTTGTGCGGCGCTTCTTCGCGCGCCCTGTCGTTGAAACAACGGCGTTCCCGGCGGTGACCATAGTGAAGCCGTTGCATGGCGCCGAACTCGCGTTGATGCAGAACCTGATCTCGTTCTGTCAGCAGGATTACTCCGGTCCCATTCAGTTTCTGTTCGGCGTGCACGACTCACGCGATATCGCTCTCGACGTGGTTCGCCGCGTGCGCACACTTTTCCCCAATGCCGATATCACCGTGGTTTCGGACGCACGCTTGTATGGGCCGAACCGGAAGATGAGCAATATCCTCAACATGCTGCCCGAGGCGCGTCACGATATTCTCGTTTTCGCGGACAGTGATGTCGCAGTTGAGCCCGACTACCTGCGGCGCGTGATCGGTGAGTTGCATCAGCCCGGGGTTGGCCTCGTGACATGTTTGTATCGTGGGCAACCGGACTCAGGGTTCTGGGGCGGTCTTTCCGCGAATGCCAGCAACTATCAGTTTTTGCCCAGCGTCGTCCTCGGTCTTGCGTTAGGCATGGCGCGTCCTTGTTTCGGCCAGACGCTCGCCATGCGCCGCACGACATTGGAAAAAATCGGTGGATTCTCTCAGTTCGTGCATCACTTGGCAGAAGACCATGCCATTGGCGAAGCCGTGCGACTGGCGGGCGAAAAAGTCGTTGTACCCGCATTCGCGGTGACACATGCGTGCGTGGAAAAAAGCGCAGCGGAATTCATAGCACACGAGCTGCGATGGAGCCGGACGATTCGCACCGTCGACCCTGCCGGTCATCTTGGCTCCGTACTCACGCATCCGTTAGCGTTTGCATTGCTGAGCGTAGTGGTATCGGGCGGTGAGGTCTGGGCGTGGACCACGGTGGGCGCGGCGATCGTCGCGCGATTCGCACTGAAAGTGCAGATGAATAGAGCGCTAAAGCATCCGTCCGCAGGCGTCGCGCTGTTGCCGATCTGGGATCTCGTGTTGTTCGCGGTCTATTTGTTGAGCTTCTTTTCATCACACGTGGTCTGGCGTGGGTTCAACTTTACGGTGGGACGAGATGGCTTGCTCATTCCGGTCATCGAAAAATGAAAGAGCGGCGAAAATCATGATGTCGATGGAGCCAACTTGAAGCGCTATATAGGAGCCGCTGCGGCGCTATCCGGATTGATGACAGCCGGGTGGCTGGTCGCCCATGAAAACCCGGGTGCTGTAATTGCGCTCATGCGCACGGCAGGTTGGGGATTGAGCTTCGTTGCGATCGCGCATGTGCTGCCCATGATCGCGAATTCGCGCGACTGGCAAACGCTGGTTCGCGGCGCCCACCGGCCCTCGCTTGGCAGGATGCTGCACCTTGTATGGATCCGCGAGTCCGTCAACAGCATGCTGCCCGTAGCACGTATTGGCGGCGAGGTGGTGTCGTTCCGATTGATGACACGCAGCGGCTTGCGGCCCTCGACAGCGGCGGCGAGCATTATTGTCGATATGCAGTTGACGGTCATCAGCCAGCTCGTGTTTACATTGGGTGGCATCGGCTATCTGGTCGCACAGTCGAGCTCAAGCTTGCTGCGCCTTGCAGCCGAACTTGGGCTTGGTGCGGCCGTCCTCGCACCCTTTCTCATTCTGTTCGCGTTGGTCCAGCACGCCAGCCCTTTCGAGCGCATGGCCCGGCTGATAAACAGCCTATGCGGTGGTCAGCTTGCAGCACTCGTGGGACAGTCGGGCCGCATCGATCAATCGATCAAACTCATCTGGCGCCGTCGCGGTGTCATTCTCCGATATGTCTTCTTCTGGCAACCTTCTCAGTGTGTGCTGACTGCTTTTGAGCTATGGCTCGCGCTGTATTTTCTCGGTGTAACGGTCGCTTTCCAGAAAGCGATCGTGCTGGAACTGCTGATCCAGGCGGTGAGCAGCGCCGCGTTTTTTGTGCCCGGCGCGCTTGGCGTTCAGGAGGGCGGGTTTGTGCTTATCGGAGGCGCGTTGGGTCTTGACCCGGCGACGAGTCTCGCCCTCGCCGGCTCGCGCCGCATCCGCGACCTGATCGTCTTTTTACCGGGTCTGGCCGCATGGCAAGTCGCGGAATCGACAGGAATGTCCCGAGGCATTCTGCGTTCCCGCGACGCAAGCATCAGCCCTTGAGGGCAAGCGTTACTAATCAGTTCGCCTTTCAATGTGTCGCGGGCATCGAAACGCGTCGGGAAAAATATCGGCGAATCCGCCACGCACTGCGCCCGTGGCATGCATCGCCGCAGCTACGCGCCGTGAGAGCAGCGCAGCGAGTTCATCGGCGGGACGATAACCGGTCATGGATTGCGTAACAGGCTCCGCGCCCTTGCCGGCGATCGCCGGATGTGAATAGATCTCGGTGACACCATTGGGCAAATGTTCCAGCGCGCTTATCCACGCTGCTTCGTCCATCCGGCCGCTTTGCGTCATGCCGATGACGTGATCGTTATGCACTATGCCGTGATGATCGAGCCTCGCTTTCACCAGCGTGGTCCATGGCCTGAGACCGCTTGGTGCGCCCGATTCAAGCGGCAGTCGCATGGCGCGCATGCCGAACTCGCTCCCGACTTTAAGTATCAGCGAAAGTATCGTCGGATGAAGATGAAAGTGCTTGTGCGTGTTCACGTGATCAAGCGGCAGACTCGTTGCGGCGAACGCTTCGAATTGGGCTCGAATCTCTTGCTCAAGCTGAGAACGCACACGTGGCAGAAAGAAGAACCGGATGCCATCGCGCACCATGGCGTCGCCGAAGCGGCCCGCATGATTCACGAGGTCTGGTATCCGGGACGCATTCAGCGTTGCGAAGCCATCCGCCAGCACGAGATGCAAACCTACGCGCAGGCTGGGCAGCCGCTGCGCCCGCTCGATGGCATCCGCCGCTGCGCGAGCACCGACCATCAGGCTCGCCGACGTCAGCAAGCCTTCACAATGGGCGCGTTCGACCGCTTCGTTCACGCGCGGATGCACGCCGAAGTCATCTGCGTTGATGATCAATCCACGTATGCGACTCATGTTAGTGGGGCAAGTTGCCATCGCCAGTAATGGGCGCATCCGGCCGCAGCGTTTTCATGCATGACCTTGCGTCAGGATGCCAGGTTCTATCGAAGGCTTCCGGACCGTCCGGCTGGGTCTTGCCCTCAAGATCATCGTCGATACGAATCCGGCTGCCGCGCCAGACCACATGCGATCCGAACGCCGCGACGGCCCACTCTGCCCACAGGAGCAAATCCCGCAGGGGAATGAGCGGCAAATCGCGCAGGAACACGCGCCAGTCGCGTGCGCGACGCCAGTGCAGCAAGATGCGCGCGCTCACGCCGAATGACGTACTTAGATCTAGCAGCATATCTGCGACTGATGCCGCGCGGGTTCCCGTGCTCTCGTCGTAACCGAGGCCAAGGATAAAGCTCGCCAGGAGCCACGGCGACGCGAACGAAATCAGGATAAATGCGAAGCCAAGTGGATGAACCAGGCGGATAGTGCGCAACCACCGCTTCTCGCGTTGCCACAGCGAGCGAAAGTCACGTTCGGTTACATCAGTGGAAACGACAACTTCCGATAGATACGTACCTAGCCCCAGTTTCCTGACTTCGTGCGCGATGGAGTAGTCGTCGGCGATGCAATTTTTCACTACTGTCAAGCCGCCGATGCTATCGAGCGTCTCGCGCCGCATCGCGAGCGTCGCACCGAAACCGAAGCGCTGCGATCCCGTTGCGTGCGCGAGATACACGGAAGGCGCGAACCACTCATCAATGAAGAGCGCGCCCAGGCGGCTCCAGAAATTTCCCACCCTCCGGGCGCGATACAGGCACGTCACAATGCCGACGTCCTTTTGTTCAAGCGGTGCAATGACGTTCACGAGGTAGTCCGGCTTGACTGCAATGTCACTGTCGGCCACGACGATCACCTCATTGCGCGCACTTTGCTCCATATTGATCAGGTTGCTGACCTTGTGATTCGTTCCGTGGAGCGACGGGTCCACTACCAGAGTGATGTCTACATGGGGATAAGCGGCGTGCAAGCGCGCGACCACTGCGACAGCTGGATCGAGATTGGACGAGACGCCGAAGATCAGTTGAAAGCAGGGATGCGTTTGGTCGCAGAAGGTTGCGAGGTTCGCGTAAAGACGAGGCTCGAACCCGCATAAAGGTTTCAGTACGCTGACTGGTCGCGGCGTGACGTCGCGTACGCCATTGGCGTACCGGGGCGGAGAGCCGTGGCGAACCAGCGCTACCAGCGTGATGTAACAAGTCGAAAAACAGCACAGCGCAATCAGGATCCATTCCGTCGCGAGCAGCGGCGTCCAGGTCATCGCAATCCCCGTAAAAAATATTGAGTGCGGTGCAAGCCAAACGTAATTGTGGAAACGAACACGCGTGCGCGCAGCGTTTTGTTCAAGCCGTGAGACGACTTTTGAGCATAGGATGTGAGTCGGCTGCGTCAGATCATAGATACAGATTTAATGGACACAATTAGCGTGGCCTTACATAGCTATCCGATCGCGAAGCGCTGATGCGTGAAATGACATTGCGATGCCCGCGCGTGCAGATTGCAAAATTCGTCATGGGCCGCTAAGCCTTTCCTAAGTCTTCGGGTTCAGGTTGCTGGCTCCACACCCATAGAGGCAAAGCAAGATGCGGCCGATCCAATTAAACACGCCATCAACCTATAGCGGACCCGCGCGCCTCTTCCACTGGGCAACCGTGTTGCTTCTCGCAGGGCAATATGTGATCGCGTGGACCATGCCCGATGTGCATCGCGACACGCAACCCATAGAGTTGATCGCGTGGCATTTATCGGCGGGAATGTTGATCCTGCTGTTGGTTGCCGTGCGGGTCATCTGGCGCATCACGCATCCTGCGCCGCCCGAGTTGCCAGGCATTCCCCGCTTCCTTGCGGGTGTTGCACGCCTTACGCACTGGCTGCTTTATTTCCTGCTGATCGCGCTGCCGTTGATGGGATGGGCTAATGCGTCGTCCAGAGGCTGGCGAACCTTCTTGGGCGGAATGGTGCCCTTGCCTCCGTTGTCATCGCAAGGATCGCCTTTCGGACACTCCCTCGGTGACTGGCATCAAGTCTTCGCATGGGTGCTGCTCGCGCTCATTGGATTGCATGCGACTGCAGCGCTGTTCCATCATTTCGTTCTCCGCGATGCAACCCTTCGACGCATGCTTCCCGCTAGCCGGACAGTGCGTAAGTAAATGCTGGCGGAGTAGTCATGAGAAGCGGTTTTATTCGCAGTTGGTCGCGGTCGAAGCAGTTCCGTGTATTCAACGCTAAGGCAGGTCTTGATCGGCACGGTTGCCGCAGGGTTCACGTTTGGAGTAGGAGGATTGTTTGGCATATCGATGTCCTGAAGCAGCTGAAACAATTTGCAAGAATAAAATCCGCGAAAAACGCCGATTTCACACACTATGTAAGCCCTTGCTAATTATCGTTGCGCCTTCCGAATCTATCATGGGGTGCGGGTTGGCTCCAAACTGAGGAGACCAACAAATGAACCACACATACAACCGTTCCGGCAGCGACCGGCCAACCCGCAACTTCCCTTTCCGACATGCCTCACCATGCCGTGTCGGAAACGTGGGTTCTTCCATGAGTCCGAGGATACGGTGTCATGTCTAACGGTTGGTTGGACGGTATGGGAACGGTCGCCGGGATTTTGCTCGGCATTGCGATCCCGGCCCAGGAAGCCATACGCGCACACAAGGCAATCGGGGCGCTGCTGGCCGAGCGCATCCAGGCGACCACGGATGCGTTTGATGCCGCAAATGCACTTGCCCAGCAAGCGATATGTGCGTTGTGCGGGCCCGTACCCGAACGCACTCACTTTGCCACGACTTATAACCGCTCGTACATCGAGCATGTGCTCAAACGCGTGGAAACAGCGGCAAACGAAGCAATTGGCACCGCCCCCAAAAGCGCGACCGCTTTCGTCAATGCGGTGTCAGGCGCGCGAGCCAGCACGCGCGATTTCTTTGATAACCTGAGCGCAGCAAATCTGGCTAAGTCCACGCCGCAAGCACTGCATGGCTTGTCGGACCGCCTCACCCGGGATCTGCGCGAGCTTCATGTAGCAAGCGACCGTGCACTGAAAACGCGGCATGTCGGCATGTCCGCCATCGGCGCAATATGCGCGCGCTGGAACCCCCGATGAAAGTACTGCTCGTAGAAGACGACTTGATGATTGGCGAGGTGGTCAGAGACGCCCTGAAGGATGCGGCGTGCGCCGTCGACTGGGTTCGCGACGGTTCGCAAGCGCTCAACGCGGTCAACGTTGGTTCATACGAAGCGGTTTTGCTCGACCTTGGTTTGCCACGGGTTGATGGCATGGACGTGCTGAGTGCCATCCGAGTCAGCGACAACACCATCCCCGTATTGATCATTACGGCCCGTGACGCGGTCGCGGACCGCATTCGTGGCCTGGACAGCGGTGCCGACGATTACGTCCTCAAGCCATTTGAAATGTCCGAACTGCTCGCGCGCTTGCGGGCTATTGTGCGTCGCCGCGCGGGCGTCGCTGCACCGGTGCTGACCAATGGCATCATATCGCTGGATCCCGCAACGCACGAAGCGCGCTCTCCCGAGACTTCAGTGCGGCTCTCCGCCCGCGAGTTCGCGTTGCTGCACGCATTGCTGATCCGTCCAGGCGCGATTCTGTCGCGTACGGAACTGGAGGACCGCATCTACGGCTGGAATGAGGAGGTCGAAAGCAACGCGGTCGAATTCCTGATTCACTCGCTGCGTCGCAAGCTGGGCAGCGATACGATCAAAAACGTCAGAGGTGTGGGATGGATGGTGTCAAAAGGCGGTTAGGGCAATCGCTCCAGTTGCGACTGTCCATATGGCTCGCAATCGCCGTTCTTTTAAGTGCCGTCGCGGCCGGTGTGTTCTCGTTCAAGGCCGCGTTCCACGAAGCCAACGAAATCCAGGACCTGCAACTCAAGGAAGTGGCCGCGCTCGTCACGGCGAACAATGTTCAGCTCATGGAGGAAGGCTCCATGCACTATGTGCCAGACTTCGAAGCAGAAGCGAAAGTCGTGGTACAGAGGCTGTCCAATCGCAGCGTCCAAGGGTTGGCGGACCTGCCGCCTGCGCTTCCCGACGGCATCCAGACCTTGACCCTGAATGGCCACGAATGGCGCATCGTAGTTCGTACCTTGGCGCCGGGTGTTCGCGTGGTCGTTCGCCAGCAAACTTCCGACAGAAACGAAATCGCCCGCAACAGCGCTGTCGCTACGCTCATCCCCTTTGTCGTACTGGCACCCGTTTTCATCGGCGTGGTGTTTCTGCTGGTCGGGCACATGTTCAAGCCCCTCAGGCGACTCGCCTCTGAGCTCGACGCGCGCCCGGATCACGATCTGTCCGAGATAGACGTGACCGGGGATGCGAAGCTTCCTGCTGAGATCATTCCGTTCCTCGTCGCCAATAACCGCTTGCTTGGGCGGGTCGCTGAGTCCGTTGCACTGCAACGCCGGTTCGTAGCCGATGCCGCGCATGAACTGCGCTCGCCGCTCACCGTGCTGTTGTTGCAGGCGGAGCGGCTTGATTTGTCGGAGATGTCGAGCCAGGCGCGCGAGCGCTTTACGGGTTTGCGCACCGGCCTGATGCGCACGCGTGCGTTGGTTGAGCAGTTGCTGACGCTGGCGCATGTGCAGGAAGCAAACGGTGTTCAAGCATGTCAGACTCCGGTCGCGCAAGCCTTTCGGCTGGTGCTTGAAGACCTGATTCCCATCGCGCAGGCGCGAGAGATCGACATCGGAGTCAGCGGTGAGGCGGACGTCTGGGTTCCCGCAAGCGAAGCAGATCTGGGCACGATGCTGAAGAACCTGGTTGATAACGCCATCCGCTACACGCCGTCCGGTGGCCGCGTCGATCTGTCGATACAGACCGCAGATAACCGCACGTCGATCGTAGTCGAGGACACTGGACCGGGTATTCCTGCGGATGAGCGAGACCGGGTGTTTGACCGGTTTTATCGCGTGCTCGGGACGGGCCAAAGCGGCTCTGGGCTCGGGCTGTCGATTGTCCACACAATTGCAACCCGTATCGGCGCGTCCATTACGCTAGGCGATGCGACTTGGCGCGATGGTCGCGGCGGACTTCGCGTCACACTGACGTTTCCAGAGATGGACCAACCTGCTGCGCCAGCCGAGTCCGATCACAAACGCCCGATGAAGTTCGAGCCTGTTGCGTGAAGCCGGCGACGGCCGTGCACCCGCTGCCGATACTCGCCAATGCTTGTAACTAGCGCTTGCTGATTCGCGGCACAAACCGGCCGGACACCGCATGCAAGCTGACGTTCTCGGCAGCACTGTGACGTGGCCCGATGCATATCGCCGCGTTTTCGGCTTTCAATATAGAAGATCAATACTACGCATTCCTTATGACATCGAGAGTTTACCCCGTTTGCAAATTTCAATTACTCGCCCCCGGCGGCCACCCATATAAGGCTTTCTTAAGCAACGGCCAGTGATACTTGGGGGCCATTTTCCGGCGTGCCCGCCACAAGGACCCAAGATGAAAAGCGATGCCTATTCGTTACTCGACCATGCGGTCATCAAAGTTCCCCAGGTAACGGTGGGCTTCTGGATCATCAAGATCGCGGCGACCACACTCGGAGAAACAGGCGGCGACTGGGTGACAATGTCACTCAAATTGGGCTACCTGACCGGCACCGCAATTTTCGCAGTGATTTTTATCGGACTCGTTTCCGCACAAATCAAAAACGACCGGTTCCGTCCGTTCCTGTATTGGGCAACGATCATCGCGACCACAACCCTCGGGACCACACTTGCCGATTTTTTCGATCGATCAATCGGTATGGGATACACGGGCGGCTCGGCCATCGTGCTGGCGTTGTTGTTCGGAAGCCTAGCCGTCTGGTACAAAACGGAAGGGTCTGTCGCGGTCGAGAGTGTGTCGACACCTCGCGCCGAATGGTTTTACTGGATCACCATCCTGTTTTCGCAGACGCTGGGAACCGCGCTGGGTGACTGGGCCGCCGATAAGGATCTCGGCGGCCTCGGGCTCGGCTACGAGTACGGAGCACTGATCTTTGGCGGGGGACTGGTGGTCGTCATGGTGCTGTACTTCTGGACAAATCTCTCTCGCACGCTGCTTTTCTGGGCCGCCTTCATCCTGACCCGCCCGCTCGGCGCGACGCTCGGCGACCTGCTCGACAAACCCCTCGCACAAGGCGGCCTCAATGTCAGTCGCTCGTACGTGTCGCTGATATTGCTTGGCTTTATCGTGCTATGCATCGTGCTGATTCAGCAGCGCCCGGCGTCGCGTTTGACGAATCCCCGATAGGAGTCGCGAGTGTCGCGCGGTTCCTTGCGATACCCTCCCCGCCGGACGAACGAGCGAACCATTTCAAAGCTAGCCGATTGCGCGTGGGCAACGCGCACAAATCAAACGACTGTGTCCAGCGAACCCATCAATCGGTGTCAACGAGCTCTGCAATGTCGTGCACATCAATGACACTGCCGAACTTGTTCTTTACGCCACGTCCCCAAGCCTGAACATGTGTGCCCGGCGCAAGATAATTCGCCAGTTCGGCGGCAGCGTGCGGCGGCATGCGCACCGATGTACCGTCGTCCAGCAACGCACCGCGCAATTCGCCCTTGGGACCGTACAACGATCGTACGACTTCGCCTTGAACATCCATCGACTTGCCTTCCGGTTTCACCCGATGCTCATGATGCCCTGGCCCCTCGTCAATGATCTCCACCCCTTGCTGCGACTTGAGGCTGACGGCAGCAATCACATCGGCTCCGCGAGGCTTCACTCCACGAACGCGGAGCCGATCGCCGAGCGCAATGTGTTTCGCTACTTGCTTCGACAAATGCGGCGGAAAGTGAACTTGAAGCGTGCCATCGAGAATCGCGCCGTCCAGTTCGCCGTGCGGATTCATCAGGAAGCGGGTGACTTTGCCGTGTGTTTCGGGCAGGCAAGCGGGATCGATCCAATGCATGTTTTTGCTCCTTCGATATCGGTTATTGAGGTTGGGGGTCGTAGAGCGGTGTCAGGTTTCCGGGGGTGCCAAAGGCAGTGGCTTGAAGCGACTCGCCGTAGCGATTGCGCGTGCCATAGCCCTGCGCTGCGATGACTGTTCCGGGTTGAAGAAGGCTGGTGAATTGGGACGCCACCGGCGGCGTCAGTTTGACAACGGTACCGTCGGCGAGCAACACGCCATCGGGCTCGCCGCGCGGCGCCGTCGTCACGCGCAGGATGCTGCCGCTTGCTTCAAGCTTCACGAGTCCGGTGCCGCGCCGTTCCCCTGGCGAACGCGGAGGCGGCGGCTGGTCTGCAATAGACTTGCCGGTCCGATCGTTGATGATCTGTTGCGCTCGCACGGTGCCACCGGGCGTCGTCTCGCCGACAATGCGAACCCGCTCGCCAGGTGCCGTTGACGCGACGACTTGCGAACCGAGATGCGGCGGGACCATAACAAGCGTGTTATCTGCGAGCATCATGCCGTCGACATCGCCGTCGGGATTGATCAGATAACGCTTGACCACCCCGGCGATGTTGGCCTGCACGAGATTCGGATTGGCTGCGAGCGGAGGCGGAGGCGGAGGAGACACAAGAGACGTTGTCACGCCTGCCTGCGGACCCGCAGCGTGAAGCGGTTGCGCAATCTGAGCGTACGCTGCGGATGCCGCTGTCAATATTAGCGCCGCGCAAATGGTCGTGGCGAGGTTCAGGTTAAGGCCTTTCATGGTTGGCTCCATCGAGTCGAATGGTCGTAGCCAGATTTCGCAAGTCGCGTGCCATGCCTGAGTGGCTTACCCCGCAAGGCTCCGAGTGAAATCATTGACGCAGACTGTCGATACGTTGGACGCAGGCTGTCCAATCACTGGACGCTCAGCCCAGCTTATAAGCCGCCAGCTTTGTGTACAGTGACTGCCGGCTGATTCCCAGCTTGCGCGCCGCTTCCGCGCGATTACCCGCCGTTTGAGTCAACGCCCGCTCGATCGAAGCGCGCTCGAGCCGCTCGATCGCCTCAGGCAATGGCAGGTCAAGCAAACCCGCCGACATATCCGACGCCAACAGCGCAGGCGTAGCGTTCACCAGGAACGCGAGATCGTCATCAGTGACTTGCGCGCTCCGCGCCAGCGCCGCCACGCGCTCCATCGCATTGCGCAGTTCCCTCACGTTTCCAGGCCACGCGTGACTCAACAGCCGCGCTTCGGCACTCGCGCTGAGGCTCTTCAACGGGCCGCCGCCGGCCGCCGTGATCGCCAAAAAATGAGATGCGAGCGGGATGATGTCGGCCGGCCGCTCACGCAGTGGCGGCAACATCACGGGAATCACGTTCAGCCGGTAAAACAGGTCTCCGCGAAACGTACGCTGCACGACTTCCTGTGCGAGATCGCGATGCGTGGCGGCGACGATCCTGACATCGATGGGCAGGGGTTTGTCGCTGCCCACGGGTGTCACCACGCGCTCCTGGATGGCGCGCAGCAATTTGGCCTGCATGCTGAGCGGCAAGTCGCCGATTTCATCGAGAAAAAGAGTGCCCCCGTTTGCTTGTATAAAGCGGCCGGGCCGGTCCGATATCGCCCCCGTGAACGCGCCCTTCACGTGGCCGAAGAGTTCGCTCTCCAGAAGATCTTCGGGAATAGCTGCGCAGTTGATCGCAACGAAAGGCCGGTCTTTTCGCTTCGATGCATCGTGCAGCACCCGCGCCGCGACCTCCTTGCCGGTGCCGGTTTCGCCGGTGATGAGCACCGTCGAATCGCTTGTCGCCGCCCGTCCGATCTGCTTCTGCACATCGCGCAACGCTTCGCTATTCCCAAGCAGGCGGGGAACGCGGTCATCGACATGGTCCGTGGGCGGTGCAACAGTCGACACCGTTCGCTCCGACGCGCTGATCTTATGCAGCAAATCGGCGATCGTACTGCGTCCGACCGGCTTGGTGAGATGATCGAACGCGCCAAGCCGCATCGCGTGGATGGTGTTGTCGCTGGTTGCAAAACCGGTGAGCACGACGACCGCGAGGTTTTGCCGGCTAGTCATCGTGCGCACTTGTTCGAGCACCTCGATGCCGTTCATGTCGGGCAGGCGAAGATCCAGGAACAGGCAATCGACGGGTTCATCGCGCTTCAGATGCGCGAGCGCGGCCTTGCCGCTTGTGGCCTGTACGATTGAATGCCCGAGATCGGCGATGGTCTCGGCGAGGCTTTCGCGGAAGGCGTCGTCATCGTCGACGATCAGGATGGTTGACATGGAATCTCGATGACAAAACACGCGCCCTGACGACGCGTTTCATAAAAGGCGCGGCCGCCGTGAGCCGCCGCGATCTCGCGCACGACGGCCAGGCCAAGGCCCGACCCGGCGGCGTGTCCCGTGACGAACGGCTGAAATACACGTTCTCGTTCTTCAGGCGGTACGCCGGGACCATCATCTAAAACTTCCAGGCGCAGCGTGTTCGGCGCAACGACCGCGCGAAGGGTGACGTGTCCGTTCGACGGTGCGTGGCGCAGCGCGTTGATCAGAAGATTGTCGACCGCACGTGCGAGTTGATCGGCGTCAATCGGGAAGCTGGTTCGACCGGAGAGTTCCTGCTCCAGGTTCAACGTAATGTTCGCACGCTGCGCCGCGTCGCGGTGCAACTCTGCCTGCCCTTGCAACCACGCTGCCAATGGCACCGATTCAATATGCACCCGCACCGGCTGCGTCAGCGCGAGCAACGCGCCAAGCTGCGTTTCCACGCGCTGGATCTGTTCGAGTATAGATTTGAGCGCACGGTCTTTTCTATTGATATCGCCCGCCAGCGCATTCTCTGCCTTCAACCGCATTGCGCCGATCGGATTGCGGATCTCGTGCGCAACCTGCGCTGCGAGCCGGCCAAGCGCGGAAAAACGTTCAGCCGCGACGAGCCGTTCGTTCAATGTGCCAGCCTTCGCCTGCAACGCCGTCGTGCGTTCACCGTAGGCGTTGAAGGCGGCGACGATCTTGTCGAGATCGGGTTCCCCGGTGGAAATCATCGGGACAAAGCGGTCGTCGCGTGCAACCAGACTTGCTTCGATACGCGCGAGATTGGCACGCCAGCGCCGCAGCAGGAAACCCAGCCAGACCGCAATCGCCACGATCAGCGTCAGCATCGCGACGAGGACGGCGACGAGGGTCCTGCCATCGGCGCCAAGCGGCGGATGCGTGCGCGTGAGTGTCCAGGCGAACAGGTCGTCGTGGTGAGCGACCGGACACGCGGCCACCACCACTGCGTCTGCCTGTCCGGCGACTGAAGTAGCCGTGGGGCTTTTGGCCGCGGTGGCATCGCGCAAGGTCCGCAGGATCAGCGGCGTCTCGGCTTCGGGGATATCGCGCTTGATGCCGCTGCCCTGGTATGTCGGGAATGCGTAAGCTTCGAAACTGCCGCGAGATGACGGACTGGTCTTGTCCGCGCGCCAGAAGCCGCCCTCCACGCCATTGATCTGCGCGAATACAACATCGAGGATCGCGTGCATCAATTCCGTGTTGGGCGCCAATGCAGGCTGCGACGAATCGGTCGACAGGTCATAGCGCGAAGCCACGGCTTCGCAAGCGGTCAGGCTCGATTGGCGCGCGATGGCGAGCTGACGGGTCACATTGGCCTCGGCTATGAACCAGACGAGGCTGATCAGCACCGCACACATAAAGGCGACCAGCGCCCAGAATACGGCGAGCTGACTGGCGAACGAGAGATGCCGGGATGGTGTGCGCATGGCGCGATCGCTAAAAAGACAAGAAGATACGGATAGCAATATTCTCGCCTGAGACCTCCTGCCGTGACGGCCCGATATTGTTTCGTCATGCAAACGTTGTCTGAGGACACCGATTCGGCTGCGAACCCGATGACCCACCCGACGCACTGTCCGGCCGAGTGTCCATTCATTGGACGACGGGTGTCCAGCAACCGGGCAATCCGGCACCGCCGGCAACCGCGCTGAAGCTGCCCGGCAAGGCTCCGGCGCATGGCATGCACCTTGCGAAAAGCGTCGCGTCGCCGATCCTTTCGGTTCAAGAGCGAGTCGCGAAATCATGCTGAGTTGGGTTCATTTCGGTGATCTGCACGTTACGAACGACGATGATTACGAGAGCGCTGCACATCTCAAGCATCTGGTGAGCGTCGTCAATGAGAAGGTCGCCCACGCCGTCGATTTCGCCTACCTTCCGGGCGACAACGCCAACAATGGGACGCCCGAACAATACGCGCGCATTCGCGCCGCATTAAGCGACCTGCGCCTGCCGGCCCACGCCATACCCGGCGATCACGACTTCGAGCCGGGAACGCTAACGGCGTTTCAGGCATTTCATATTGCATCGATTGACGGGCACCGCGTGGTCATGCAGCCGGTCATGGGTGAACGTGCCGTGTGGCAAGCCGTCTTGCCGGTCCCGGTCAATGTCGACGACTACATGCTGACCGTAACCGCTGCCGGAAGTGATGGCGCGGCGGCGTCCGACGCGCTGCAGGTGCTGACGAGGCAGGACGCGTCGAACCGTTCACTGCTGGATGCCCCACCGGGCACCGATGCGCACACGATCGGCGAATGGCGTGAACACAGGCTGCTCGGCTCACAGCTTGGGCCGAACAAGAATGGTCGTGCGTGGTGAAACCCACTCGACCGCTCGAAGCGCTGAATTTCTTCATGGCCGATGTACAGGCCGGGATCGGGCCATTTCTCGGCGTCTTCCTCCAAGCGCGAGGATGGGGCACCGACCTGATAGGCACGGTGATGACGATTGGTGGAATCGCGGGGATGCTCGCGACCTCGCCCGCCGGTGCTCTGGTCGATGCCACCCGGCACAAACGCGGGGTGATCATCGTTGCAGGGATCATGACGGTGCTGGCGTCGCTGCTGCTTTGGGTATCGCATGGATTCTGGATGGTCGCGGCCTCGCAAGTGGCAACCGCCATTACGGGCGCGGCACTCGGCCCTGCCCTCGCCGGGATCACGCTCGGCATCGTAAGCAAGCGAGGCTTTGACAAGCAGTTCGGCTGCAACCAGGTCGCGAATCATGCCGGTAATACGGCTGCCGCGGCACTGTCAGGCTGGCTCGGCTGGCGCTACGGGTTCGGGGCAATCTTCGCGTTAAGCGCTGCATTCGGGGTGTTGTCGGTGATCGCCGTACTGCTGATTCCGGCGAACGCTATCGATCATGATCACGCGCGCGGCCTGGAAAAGAGTGGTTCACCCGGCCAATCGAAGAACGAGGAAGACAGGGATGGGGGCGAAGTCAGCGGCCTTCGCGTCTTGCTCCAGTCGAGGCCGTTGTTGGTACTTGCTGCGGCCCTGGCTATGTTTCACCTGGGTAACGCAGCCATGCTGCCGTTGTACGGGCTTGCGATCGTCGCGGCCAAGCAAGGTGACCCGAACGCGTTCACCGCGGCGACGATCGTCATCGCGCAGTTCGTCATGGTCATCGTCTCCCTGTTTGCAAGTCGCCTGATCCAGTGGCGCGGTCACTGGTGGGTGATTCTGATCACCTTTTTCGCGTTACCGGTGCGCGGAGTGGCCGCAGCGAGCGTGATGCATGCGTGGGGCGTGTGGCCGGTTCAAGCGCTCGATGGCATTGGTGCCGGTTTGCAGAGTGTGGCGGTCCCCGCGCTCGTGGTGAAGCTGCTTGACCGGACGGGCCGGGTGAACGTGGGCCAGGGCGTTGTCATGACGGTTCAGTCTGTAGGCGCGGCGCTGAGCCCGGCAATGGGCGGTGTGGTCGCGCACCGGTTCGGATATCCGGCGGCATTTCTCGTGCTTGGAGCGGTATCGACAGGATCAATTGTGCTCTGGCTTGGATTTGGAAAAGGCCTCCGGCATGCATGCCGGGACCCCGAAGGTGAGGCCGCGCAAACGCACGAGCACGGCGTAGGCCCCTTATCGACGACAACGTAACAAACCCTTTTACTTCTTTGAGACGTCGCTTTTGTGAATCCTATTTTTATGTCGTGGGGAATTGCCGCGTTGGCGACTGCAGGTGTCATCACGCGTCCGTTCAAATGGCCCGAAGCTGTGTGGGCGGTGACGGGTGCGCTATTGCTCGTTGTGCTGGGACTGCTGCCTGTCACACAGGCCTTGCAGGCGGTAGCCAAAGGGATCGACGTCTATCTCTTCCTGTTCGGCATGATGGTGCTGTCGGAAGTAGGCCGCCGCGAAGGCCTCTTCGACTGGGTCGCCGTGCTTGCGGTAAACCACGCCAAGGGCTCACCCAAGCGCCTGTTCCTGCTCGTGTATCTGGTTGGCGTAGTGGTTACCACCTTTCTCTCCAACGATGCCGCCGCTGTCGTGCTCACGCCGGCCGTCTTTGCCGCAGCGAAGAAGGCAGGCTCGAAGCCGTTGCCGTTACTCTTTGTCTGTGCATTCATCGCGAATGCGGCAAGCTTCGTTCTCCCGATATCGAACCCCGCGAATCTTGTTCTCTACGGCAACCATACCCCCGCGCTTGGCCCGTGGATGGCGCGCTTTATCGTGCCGTCGGTGCTGTCGATCGTCGCGACCTACATCATGCTGCGCTGGTCGCAGCGACGCGATCTGCAGGGGACGTGTGAGTCTGACCTTAAGGGCGTTGCATTGTCCGCAAGCGGGCGGGTCGCGCTGGGCGGCATTGGTGTGACTGCAGCTGTCCTGCTGATCGTATCCGCGTTCGATATCCAACTTGGGCTTCCGACCGCCATTCTCGGCGCGTTGACTGCGGCGATTGTCCTCATCAAGGAACGTTCATCGCCGATGCCCCTGGTGAAAGATATCTCGTGGAGCATATTGCCTCTCGTCGCTGGCCTGTTCGTGATGGTCGAGATGCTTCAGCAAACGGGAGTGATCGCGCACCTTGCGCACTATGTGCAGGCGGCAACCCACCGCGATGAAGTGGCGAGCGCCGCTTCAGCGGGCGCTGTAATCGCCGTGGCCAGTAACTTCATGAACAACCTGCCTGCCGGCCTGATCGCAAGTACCACTGTCGCTCTGGCTCACAGTCCTGAGCGGGTCATCGATGCGTTGCTGATCGGCGTGGATCTGGGACCGAATTTGTCGATCACGGGATCGCTGGCGACGATTCTTTGGCTGAACGCGATACGCCGCGAAGGCGAAGACGTCAGTTTCATGAAGTTCTTGAGAGTCGGTGCGGTCGTGATGTTTCCCGCGCTGATACTGGCAATTGGTGCCCGGGTTCTGATCTAGCGCGTCAAGGAGATGCTCATGAACCGCTTATGGATATACCCGATCGTTATTGCCGGCTACGGTCATCGGTCCTCAGGCATCACCTGCAACAGCGGTTCCGGCGTCAGCGCGACATCTCCTGTAAAGGGCCGATCGTGGGAGAGGATGAGCAAAAAGGTGGTGGCGAGTGCCACCGAAAACAGGCCCATTGCCACGGCAGATGTCAGACGGTTGTCGCAATGAACGAACGCGATGGCGAACAGCAGGCACGCCGCCAGAGACGCCAGGCACAACCATTTGACACCGTTCACTTCGCTGCGACTGATCAGGATGCGTTCGCGACGCACTTCAAGAGCATGCTCCAGGGACGCCGCGACCTCGCGCTGCGCCGTCTGCTGTCCAGGCGTAACGACTGGCAGGGATAGCGTGAACTTCAGTGCGTCGTTCAGCGTGGGAGGACTCACGCTAAGCGTGACGGCTCCCTTCGCCATGAGCGGCCATTCAGTCGTCGCCGTGTACTGGATGTAATCTCGGACCATCCTTCGCAGTTCGGTCTGGGCGTCCTTCGGCAAAACGGCAGACATCACAATAACCGATCGCAGCGCGCTGGCTTCAGTGGCGACCGCGACATTGGCGCGCGCTGTATCGCTCCAGACCTGCGAGGCCGTGAAGGCGATAAATAAGCCAAATATGATACCGAGTGGAGAAAGCAGACCGGGCGAGATTGCCTTGATTGATCGCCCATGTGGACCGGCAGCAAGCCATCCGGTGAAGAAATGGACGGCCGCGCCCGCGAGAAATATCGCACCGAAAGTGACAAGTGCCATCAACCATAACGGCAGCTCATGTAGCCATGTACTCATCATTGTGGTTGCGCCGTGCGCAGTCCGAACTGAATATTCCTGATAGTCGGGAAGTCCAAATCCCCTCAACCAGACCACGAAGCTCTATCGGTAGTCTGTGCGCCCGACCACGTTGCGCTGTGATGACCGAATAACCCTAGCCCTCAGCATTGGATGGTTGTAAGCGCGCGATTTCGCATACGTAGCTTCCGTGGATGAGCGTGCACCAAACTGCAGGGGGTCGATCCACGCCGCCCGGCGCGCGTTTAACAACGCGTTCTCCGCTCGCAGACATCGTTGCGATGCAGAGTAACGAAGCAAGAATCAGAGGGTATGAAGCGCGCACCGGCCGCACCATGGGAACACTTACCCACGGAGCAAAAACTCATGAATGCGCCTCACGTTGTAGCCGAACCCAACATACTGTATTTCGGCACACCCGTTGTTCTGATCAGCACCGTCAACGAAGACGGCACGCACAACCTCGCACCGATGTCATCGGCGTTCTGGCTGGGCTGGCGAGGCGTGCTTGGCATTGCGTCCGCATCGCAGACCACCCGCAATCTGCTTCGCACCGGTGAATGTGTGCTAAACCTGCCGTCGATCAACGAGGTGAGCGCGGGTGGGGTCCGATACTGTCAAGGCACCGCGCGCACTCGAATGTCCAATTCAACTCGAAGCTGTCGTTGCGGCAGTTCACGGCATTGGCGAAGACAGTGACGAACTGCGCGGCTTCATCGGCTTGATCGAAGTGCGGATCCAGCGCGTCCACGTCCATCCTGATTTGCTCATGGAAGGTCACGCCGATCGTATCGATCCGGACAAGTGGTCGCCATTGATCATGAACTTCCAGAAGTTCTACGGGCTCAGCGGACAAGTGCATGCGTCCCGACTTGCAGAGATACCGGAGAGGGCGTACCGAAGCCCGGACATTGACCGGGCGTGGGAACAGGAACTGACGGATCAGTGCGCATAGCATTCTGCGGCCAGGGCCGGCCATGTTCGGCTCGGCCCAATCCGGCAGGACTTGACTTTCACGGGTCGAAAAATCAATTTCAACCCGGTGGTTCGCAAGCTTACGATTGACCAACGTGACACCGGCCTCAGGCTGACGGGCACTCAGTAAATCAGCGCCTCATACTTGCTTGCGCCAACCCGGCGCCAACCCCGCCCCAACCCCGCGCAGCTATCTTTTACGCCGTTGACCCATGAGTTTCACGATGTCGATCGTCGGCTCACTCGTTAAGAGGCGGGAGATGTCTTCAACGTGCACCCAACGGCATTTGGAGATCTCATTGCTCGGGCGAGCCTTGGCCCGGTTCGAGATTTCGCAAGAGAACACGTGATGGTGCTTTTGCTTGCCACGAACGTCGAAGAGATATCTGGCTGACTTCCCGGAAAGCCGCGTCTCTTCCTTGAGTTCCCGAAGGGCGGCGTCCGGGAGTTGTTCTCCGCGCTTCAGGATCCCGCCGGGCAAAGCCCACTTCGACTGACGACGTGCAACCAGGAGGATTCGCTTACCTCGGCGACAAATAACGGTGGCGCGTGTCTTCAAACTGAACTCCCACTTATCTCTTCTTGGTGTCTTCGAGGCGCGCTCGGCGCGCCAGCCTGTCGGGCAATGCTTGATATAAATGAGCATGCTAATACAGAATCGCAGATGCTCGTCGGCGTCTCTAGTGACAGCGGTCTCCACGCCACAATTTTAAGAGTCGTTTCATCAAATCGTCACGAAAAGTGAATTCAAAAACATCATTGTGCTAATGTCGGGCAAAATAGTTTTTTGCGCGACGCGAGGCTTCAATGGTGGACATGGATGCTGACTGGCCCTTACCACGGCCAATCAATCTCTTGAAGGAAGATCGGCGGTCAGCTGATTCAGAGTTATCAAGAACAGGTTCAATCGCAAGCACTTTCTCATCACTGGCGACTCCCGTTGTCGCCGATGCTGTGCGGCGGGCGCGAGAGCTGACTATAAATTGCGATGCCGAAGGATTCCATCAGCTTCGCGTCGCGTTCAGAAAGCTGCGTGCCTTGTACTGGGCTTATTCCCCATACCTCGGCGAAGAAACAACCGCACATGCCACTGAAGAGTTCAAGCGCCTCGCTGCGGTAGCCGGTGGAACGCGCGACTGGGACGTCGCCGGCGATCTTTTGAATGCTGCACAAGCGTCACGCGCATCAATGGGACTGCTAGTGGCGGCCGCGAGGGAAAAGCGCGCACAGGCAGTCGCGCATAGTCAGACGATGATAAAAAGCGACCACGTCGAGGCGTTCTTGAATGACGTCCTGCTTCGCGCGCAAGCAACCCTCGAGTCTCGCTGCAACGACCTTCCCATTCGGGAGTTCGCCGAGAATCGCGTTCGTCGTGCGCAGCGCGCATTAAAGAAGCGCTGCAAGCATGCAACGCGTCACGAAACCGCCGAAGAAGAAGACCTCCACAATGTCCGCAAGGCAGGGAAGAAGCTGAGATATCTGCTTGAGTTTTTTGAACCTGTCATCAAGAACGGACACGACCGCAGCATTAAAGAGTTGACGTCGGTGCAGAACAAACTCGGGCAGTTCAACGACATTGCCGCCAGTGAGACCTTGATCCGGGGTGCGTCATTCGAGGACGTTCCACCCGAAGTCGTGCAAGAGTCACTGCAATGGCTTGAAAAGCAGAAGTGCCGGAGAATGCGCGCAGCATCGCGGCGTGTTCGAGCCATCGCAAGTTAAGTCTGCCGGGACTCACTGCTCACGGCGCAGTTCGACCCGCCAATTTTTTCTCCACGCCGACCCGCGCGATCGCTGTAACAAAAACGTCATAATGGCTCTTTCCGCCGGACTGTTCCATGTTCTGGCGAATCCACGATTCTAGCGGCAGTCGGCAATCACTCACATCGATCAACTTAGAACCGGGTGCGAATTCCGACCGTACCAACGACTTGATTCGCTGTCGACGAAGCGCCACCTGATGTATTGATGAACGCCACAAAGTGGTTTCCGATCGCGTGTTGGTACATCGCCTCCGCATACACGTCCGTGCGTTTCGAGAACGAATACACAACCTGGGCGTTGATCTGATTGAACTTCGGGTCATCACCAAACGTGGTGGTGCCGGACAGGTGCCCGTCGGTATAGGTATCCGCGACCCCGACACTCAGCGCCGGCGTCAACGCGTATTTTCCGTTCAATTCGAAATTATCGAAACGCATCGTCCCATTCGCCAAACCGAACGCGTTAGTGCCCACATATTGGCTGTGCGTATAAACGAAGCCGACCAGTGCCGGACCGAACGCATAGTCCATGGCACCGCCGAACACGCGAGTTCGACTGGAGCCAACTTGAAAACCGCCGGTACCGTTCGCCGTTGACTCGGCCGTGTCGATCGCGCCACCCGTGTTCGCCGTGCTGTTCGAGCCATTCGTCTGCAAATAACCCGCGGCGACATTCAATGGACCGAAGCCGTAGCTTGCTCCGAAGCTGTACGCGCGATTCTGGGAGAAGTTGGTCGAATTGGAGAATGCGTAAAGAGTGCCGAACTTGAACCCCGCGTAGTCGGTGCTCATATACTTGATTGCGTTGCTCATGCGCACCGAATGGTTCAGGTTATCGTTGTCAAACGGGTGCGCGAACCCTGTATCGCCGAACGTACCCGCTGTGCCCGACAATGGCGCAACGAAATCAACCAGTGAGTCATACTGACGACCTAGCGTGATCGCGCCATACTGACTGCTTGCCAGGCCAACATAGGCTTGGCGCCGAACTCGCGGCCGTCCTGGCCGAGCTTGCCGGACTGAATGTTGAAACCGTTTTCGAGCACGAAGATAGCCTTCAGGCCGGCACCGAGATCCTCTGCGCCGCGAAAACCAAAGCGGCTCCCGTTGATATTTCCGCTTGTAGCCTGGAACAACGAGCCGCCCGATCCGCTCTTCGATACGTTGTTCGTGTACATGAGACCAGCGTCGATGATGCCGTATAGCGTCACGGAACTTTGTGCATGCGCTACCGAAGCAGCGGCAAATCCGAGGGAAGCCAAAGATACTTACAGGGTTCTTTTCATGGCGCGCTCAAGGAGTTTGTTGGAGGGGTGAAAGTCTTATTTTTTAAAGATTTCTACCCTGCCGAAACGCTTAAGCCGAACTTTATTTTTTTTGCACTCCGCAGCAATTTTTCATTCACTCGTCATTGATCGCGTCGTCCTTGCCGGGCGCGACTTATTTTAAAAGCTACGCGCCATGCAAGCCTGAGCCGCTGAGCACTTCGCGAATGTCGCAGGAGAAGTGCGACAAGAATCAGCGACGCAGACAGAGCCGAACCTAAGAGCACGCTCGAGGTTCGCTTGGTATCAAATGTTGCGCGACTTACGGTTGCGTCGACAGCATCATCGGCATCCACGCGTATTTCGACAACCTTCGCGACGACGCTATAAAAAAACGCGTCGAGTTCTGCCAGCGCGGGATCGCTTAGCTTGATGCTGCCGAAATGACGCGATACCCGCGTCGCGACCGCCTCACTTTGCTCCGAAAGGGTATGGACCATCCGGTCCAGTTCGTCCAGGTGACCGGTGCAACTGGACCGGGACTTGCACCCCTCCCTCGCTGCCCGGGCCCGCGCGGTCATCTGGTCCGAGGGAAAGACGTAAGGAGCCCGCGTATAAACGCGCGCGTTCCAACGCGCGTATAGAGCTCCGCATGCTCTTCGAGCAGTAATTGCTGGAGTGCGTCGAGATTGCGTTTGAGCTTACTCGATGCTTGCACAGAGGCAAGCGCCTCGTTCTGCTCTCGCGTCTGGCGCATCGCCAGCGCGGTGTTCAGCCCGATGGCAGAAAGTATGAAAACGACAGCAAGGACGGTCAGCACCTAGGTCCAGCGGGACACTGAACCCTTGAGTTTGGCGGTGCGGGGCTATCGAAATACTGCTTGGACGTCTCTCCTGCTGCAACATCGGGTTGCTTCACTTCATCCGCCTATTAGGCCGTCACGTCGTTGATATAACGGATGATTTTGAGCATTCTTGAGTGAGCTGACAGTTGAGCGGCTAAGAACTTCAGCATGTGGGACCGTTGGAGTGCACTGGCCGCTAGCGAGGCGAACGTCGCTGATGAGGTACATTGATTTTCGCGCGGATGCTACAGGCGCAAATTGTCAACGCCGTGACATTCTGAAAGTCAGGCCGCCGACTTTTCGTACAGGGACCAGACATAGCCGCCGGGTGCAGATCCGCCCCGAGAAGGGCAATTGCACCGGCTCACCGCGGTTTGAAGCCGCGGGTGCTTGCGAACTCGATGAAAGTAAGAATTAGCTTCCGACGATGCAGATGATGCGTGCCCGTCGATCGATGATCTCAAGAAACCGCGTTGCGTCGACCGTTGTCCCACTTAACGCGATGACTACACTGGCGCGGCCGATCGAAACGCGGCAATCCTTCTTTGGCATGAGAGGACGAATTCCTCCCGCCCTTCCTGCTTGCCCTAAAGTCTGTGCGAGCTGAACCCATCAGCAAGACCACGCTTAGCAGACTTCTTCAGCCTGGCGCACGCGCGGCAGCATCCGGTCGAACTCGCGCTTGACGATGCCATAGCATTCGCAAGCACGCGCTTCCAGGCCGGCGCGATCGAGCACCTTGATACAACCACGGCTGTGATGGATCAGGCCCGCGTCATGCAGCTTTCCTGCCGCTTCCGTGACCCCTTCGCGACGCACGCCCAACATGTCGGCGATCATCTGTTGCGTCACCTGGAATTCGTTGGACGGCGTACGGTCAATCTCAATCAGCAACCAGCGGCACAACTGCTTGCTCAGCGAATGGTGACGGTTGCACGCAGCGGTCTGCGCAATTTGCGTCAGCAGCGCTTGCATGTACAGCATCATCAGGCGACGCAGGAAATCCGAGCGATTGAACTGCTCGCGCAAAGCGGAGGCGCTCATGCGATACGCAAAGCCCGGGCATTGAACCTGAACGCGCGTCGGCATGGTGTCGCCGCCGGTCAGGATAGGAACGCCGG
>NZ_JBLKRU010000054.1:0-50360 GCF_047608185.1 Caballeronia eucalypticola | reverse complement strand
AAGTCAGTATGACTTCCGTGGAAGTAAGGGCTGGCCCCACAGGAAGAGTTGAACCGCGCGGGTTAGCATAAAGCCAGAGCCGTAAAAGTGAGGGCGAACCGCTCACTCGAAGTGTTCATTTACAACCCGGAGGCCAGCATGCAAAACGTTAGCACATTGTTCGTCGGACTGGATGTTCATAAGGATTCCATCACCGTCGCTTACGCGCTGGACGGCGGTGAGGTGGAGGTGCTGGGCAAGATCGGCACCACTCAGGCCGATCTTGATCGTCTGTGCAAGCGGCTGTTGTCCAAGGCCAAGCACGTGCGTGTCGTGTATGAGGCGGGCCCCTTTGGCTACGTCTTGCAGCGGCGCCTGAGCGACAAAGGCATCCAGTGCATGGTGTGCGCCCCCACGCAGATACCGCGCAAACCCGGCGATCGCGTGAAGACCGACCGGCGCGATGCCATCAAGCTCGTGCGCTCGCTGCGCGCCGGCGATCTCAGCGCCGTCAACATCCCCACCGTCGAAGACGAAGCGTTTCGCGATCTCGCCCGAACCTGGGCAAAATCGCGCGACGAGCTTAAGCGCGCGCGCCAGACACTGAAGGCATTTTTGCTCTCGCACGGCGTGCGCTACGTGGGGGTGGCCAATTGGGGACCGGCGCACCGCAACTGGTTAAGCAAATTCTCGTTTGGCAACGAGTGGCAGGATTTCGCGTTTAACGAGTTACGCCGCGCCATCGAGGATCGGTTTGCACAATGCCAGCGTCTGGAATCGGCCATGCGCGATGCCGTGCCACGCTGGGGCTTTTATCCCGCCGTGCTTGCTCTGCAATCGATGCGCGGTATCCAGTTCACCGCTGCCGTGGGCTTGCTCTCGGAGTTAGGCGATTTGAGTCGCTTTGCGCACCCCCGACAGTTGATGGCCTGGCTTGGCGTGACGCCCTCGGAGTATTCCTCGGGAGGCAAACGGCGCCAAGGCGGTATCACGAAGACCGGCAATTCCTTTGCCCGCAAACTGCTCATCGAGGCGGCCTGGAGTTATCGGCATACGGCCAAAGTGAGCCCCGAGATCCAGCGTCGTCATGAGGGCTTGCCAAAGGTTATCGTCGATCGGGCGTGGGACGCGCAGGTGCGCCTGTGCCGGCGCTATCGAAAGCTGGTGGCGCGCGGCAAAAGCACCAATGTGGCCATCGTCGCGGTGGCTCGCGAACTGGCGGGCTTCATCTGGGACATCGGCCGGTTGGGCATGGCGCAGGCGAGCCCGCGCTCGGAGTAAGGCAGGTGAAGGCAGCAAAAAAGCAGTTCGCAATGAAACGGTAGTTTCCTGAAGGCGGCGTAGCCCGGTATTCGAGTTATCCGCGTCATTTCTTGGCAACGGTTCATTCCGACTTGCGCACAAAGCTAGCGGCAGACTCACGAAACGGATCTCTGTAATGCGGTAACCAACCCGCGAATATCAGCCTGATTCACCGTCGAGTTTTACTGCTACGCCGCCCTCAGGAAATTGCAGCGCCCACTCGAATATGAGTGAAATAAAAATCTGAACATCGACGCTTGACACGGAAAGTCATATCAGAAATCCAAGCCCATTGTGCACCGTCAAAGGTGTCACATAAGTGCTAGGCTGCGGCGCAGAAAATATGGAATTTTCCAATCTGGAATCCTAATTAGATAGATAAAAACGGATGACACAAGGCATGCCCGATCAGTTCATCACCGTCTTCGACAACGGCACACCAAAGTACTTTATATAGATGTCGTTGAGCTTGCCGTTCTTCAAATTCTTGCCCACCCAGTCATTAAGCCACGCCATTAGTTGCGGATCGTCCTGACGCAAGCCAATGCCGAGCGGATCTTCACTCATTCTGAACTGCAATTCGAAATGCTGATTAGGACTAGCTTGCTTGACCGCAATGGCGTCGGCGAGCGATGCCGCAAAGATGCTTTGCTGCCCGGATGAAACCGCTGTTCTGGCTGTTGCTTCATCGAGGTATCGAACGATCTGCACGTCCTTGACATCTTTCTCTTTGATGACGTTAGTCAGGTCCAGGTCCGCCGTGTTGCCTCGCGCCACAGCAACCGACTTCCCGGCCAGATCAGCCGGCGTCTTGATGCTGTCCTTACCCGGCGCGAGAATCAGGATTGGCTCCGTTGCATATGGACGCGTGAACGAGATCACCTTCTTCCGATCATCGGTGATGGAGAACGACGCAATGACAATGTCCGCCTTGTTGGTCAGCAGGAACGGAATGCGGTTGGGACCGTTCACCGACAAGACCTGAAGCTTGACGCCAAGGTCACTGGCGATGAGCTTCGCGATATCGAAATCAGTGCCTGTTTGCTCGGCTTTCGTGTCGAGCATTCCATAGGGCGGATGCGTGAAATCGATCGCAACAACAATGGTGCCCCGGTCCTTGATGGCTTTCAGCGTATCCGCCGCGAGGGCCGCGCTGGCATTCATGACAAAGGTCGCACCTAATAGCATGCAGGCGGCTAATTTTCGAACGTTCATGGCTTTTCCTTTGAGGTTTGGCTAATTCGCCGCTTGTGCGGTATTGACGACCCATTGAAGGCCGACGATTAATTTATGGCTCACTGCCGGACCAACCCTCCATGCGTCAACAGCGAGGCCCATTCACGTATCCGTTACATATACTGTCATGGGTAAAAAAGCCGGTCAAGCGCGAGAGAGCGATCATTTGCGTAACTTCCATCGAGGCAAATACGGTGTAGAAACCTGCAGGCAGTCGATGGCGAAAACAAAAATTTTCCACAAGTAGCCGGTCAATACATCACGAAAAATGAGTTGGCTCCTTCAGGAAAATCGCTACTGCCAAAGTGCTGCACGACACAGTAATGCCCGCATATCGGATCAACAGTTAGCTCCAAGGTCGACAAGTTGCTGCAAACGCCGCACGGCCGTCGCCGGTGCGCTAAGCACTGGATTGCTAATGCGTTGCTGAACCAGGGTCGTCGCCCGCGATGTCGAGAAATGAGCGAGCAGGACCACATCGCAATGGGCAAGCTCGGGCGCTCGTTCGGCGATCAGCCGGTCGTGTGCCTGCTCCTCTCCTTTGCGCAGCAGATCGATGGCATCGTCGACCACGATGATTTCCAGTCTCGCCGATGACCCGCGTCGTGCGGCTTCCTCGGCGAACTCTGCTTCCATCGTGACCACTGCAGGGGCGAATGTCGCGAGCATGCCGATCTTGTTACCGTACTCAAACGCGGCGCGAAACATTGCTTCGTTGGGCTTGAGCACCGGGACCGGCAACTCCGACGCGGCTCTTTCGATCGCAGGCCCGAACGCGGAGCAAGTCGCGAGGATGCCGTCCGCGCCGGCCCTATGCGCGTAGTGCACGAGGTCAACGAAGCGTTCAACTAAACTCTGCGAGAGGTCATGCGTTTTCGCCCGTTCCGCGGTCAGGCCGTCGTCGAGCAGATTGACCAGTTCGGCCTCGCCCCATGCCTCTGAAAACGCGTGATGAATCGGCGGCATGGCGACCGGCGTAGCATGGATCAAAACAATTCGAGGCGATCGCTTCATGGTCATCGGGCCTCCGTTACCAACGCCGCGATCTCGTCGATCACCGCAATGTGGTTATCGAGCGGCAAGCGGTCGATGGTCATCTGCAATTGCCCCAGACGGTCCACCCTGCTGTCGTCGATTGCCTGGCCGACGTGCACCGCGGCATCGAGGATCGTGAATTCCATTTTGCCGTTGAAGTGCTTGAGCAACTTCGGCGCGAGATCGGGACGAAGATGTGCGGTCGCGCCAAGTAAGCCATACGCCCCCCAGTTGGAGACGCCCGCCACGATAAGGTAATCGGCTGGCGTGGTGGCGGCGATCAACGGCCCGTTGGGAATATCGGATTCCACCAGCGACTTTGGCAGCACGCCCATGCCGATCTCGTTGCCGCCATCGCCAACGCCGATGGTCGTCCATTTCGGCTCCCATCCTTCGTCCTTGAAAAGCAGGTCCAGTGGCGCGGTGTCGTTGGAGATATCCCAGCCATGCTCGCGATGCGGCTTGCCGTCCGATCCAGGCGCGCATCGCTCGATTGCGATGATATGCGTCAGTGGTTTTTCCGAGGTTTCGAGGTGCTCGCGAAGACGCCGGACCGACGCGGCATTCACCGACACGATTTCCAGAGCCACCTTGCCGGGCAACACGTCGGTGACGGCCCACGCAGCTTTCCCGCACGGAGCGTCCGAGATCACCGTTACCGGAATTCCCGCCTCTACCAGTCCCGCGGCGAGTTGACCCATGCCATTGAGCCCGTCTGTTTCCGGTGAAGGCGGCTCGGCGTGCCGCACAAAAAACCCACATACGATTCCCACGTGCGGCGCCGGATGTTCAGCGATGGATCTCGCGGCCTTCTCAAGGTTACCCTTCGCGAACGCGACGAGACGGCTTATATCGCGACGCACGGTACGTCCGACAACTTCTTCAATGGCATCGATCACAACAGGCATTTCAATTCTCCGGGGTTTTTCGACTGACAGTCCTGAACTGATGGGTTTTCGTAATTTATTTAGTAATCCGTATTTCTTGAAATGAGACAATTTTTTTTGAAGATCGCAAAGTGCTAGCGGTCTCGGTGTTATGGCCGGTGCATGAGTAAAAGGTCCAGCCGATTGCATTGCGGACCCGACGGAAAATCGGACTGGTGAATCCGATCTCCCTGGATAAGCTCCCGAGCGCACTCGAGCGCGTCAACAACCTGCGCGGCAACATCGAGCAAGCGCACTCCGGCTTCCGTCAATTCGAGCGATGGACGCGACCGGTCGAAAAGCGGCGCGCCGACCCAATTTTCCAGGCCACTGATTCGTCTGCTTAATCCAGACGTCGACACGTGACAACGCTCGGCCGCCCGGCCGAAGTTCCTTACCTGGCATAAGACAACGAAGTTCTTGAGATTGAGCAAATCGACCATTCCGTCCTCCCGTCACGAAATATACGTCAGGTATTTCTATCAGAATAACTCGAAATAAAACCTGTTGCGTGCAAGTTCAAGCGTCCGCCGTTGCGGATTAAGCAACGGGAGCTTTTGGGACTCTCTGCGAGGAAACGCCTTGGACGGCGGTGCATGCGAGTAGCGGCGCTTACGGCTCCGACTTATTTCCTCTTGGCGAGAGAACTCGTCGCGCAGAAGTCGCCCTAAGCAGCAGCCGGGGTTGGTAAAACATATTGGGTCTTCGCCATTACGGTTCGAAATGACAAAGTGACGAACATCCGGGAGTACATCGACACGCTTGCACTGCTGCGGGCCTCCAAAATTTGAGGTTGCAGATGACAACCCATCTCTTAGCCGTTGCTCGACGCGTCCGGCAATACTGTGTTTGCCCTTAAATGCAAAAGAGAGCATCGGCGTCTTAGTCAACTTATTCGTTGTCTCGACCGTCTTCTCGATCCATAGATGCAGCAACGGCCAGTGAAGCGTCGGGATCACGGCTTGCTGATCCGTCGTCAGGTTGCTCTAGGCGACCCGTGCCTCGCCGATGCCAATACCAGTGCGCGAAGCGCGGACCGCGCAGATCTGGCTGCGTGTTATCGGGAGTACGTCGTGACTTCGACTCCACCATCCGACTCAAAATTTGACCGGACCACCGCCGACGAGGGACCGCAGTCCCCGCAACGCCGTGCGATGTTGCGTGCGGCTGCCGCCGGGGGTGCCGGCCTGCTCGCCGTCCGGACCGCTTCGGCGCAGGCGGCGGCGTCGCCTTCAGGGCAGCCCGCGACGCTCGGGCGCCAGCCGTCGTTTCAGCCTGACAGCGACGCAACGACGGCCGACGTGATCGTCGAAACCTTGCTGGCCTGGGATGTCGATCATGTCTTCGGCATGGTCGGCGACGGCATCAATCCCATCATCGAAGCGCTGCGCAGGCGCCAGGACAAGATCCGCTTCATTGGCGTGCGGCACGAAGAAGCTGCGGCGTTCATGGCATCGGGATGGGCCAAGTCAACGGGACGTCTGGGTGTCTGCGTCGCAACAACCGGACCCGGCGCCGTGCACCTGATGAACGGTTTATACGACGCCCACTTCGACGGCGCACCGGTTCTCGCCATCACCGGCCTCACCTTCCACGACCTGATCGGAACGCGCTTTCAGCAGAGCGTCGACACCTCTGCACTGATGCAGGACGTCGCGCTCTATAACACCGTTGTGACGGGTCCCCGCCATGCGCTGACAGTCACCGACATCGCCTGCCGCACCGCGCTCGGCTCGCGCGGCGTCGCGCACCTGACGGTATCGAAAGACGTGCAGGGCATGCATTTCTCTGAAGACAAAGCATCCTCCGAAAATCACGGCTTACGGACTTCAACCGCATGGAGCCGCCCCACTCCGACACCGGCACGCAATGAGTTGCAGGCCGCAGCCGACTTGATCAACGCCGGCAACCGGGTGGCGATCATGGCGGGCCAAGGCGCGCTCGGCGCAACAGCCGAACTGGAACAGGTCGCAAGCCGGCTCAATGCACCAGTCGCCAAAGCGCTGCTGGGGCGCACCGTGCTGCCCGACGATTCACCGTTCTCCACGGGCGGCATCGGGCACCTTGGCACGGTTCCGTCCGAGGAAGCCATGCATCGGTGCGATACGGTACTCATTATCGGCACGACGATGCCATGGGTCGATTCGTATCCGAAGCCGGGCGCCGCGCGCGGTGTACAACTGGACATCAAGGCCGAACGCATAGGACTGCGTTTTCCGGTGGAAGTGGGCCTTGTCGGCGACACGAAGGAGACGCTGCGCGCGCTACTTCCCCTGCTGCGTCAGAAGGACGATGCCTTTCTGCGCGACATCCAGGGAAGCGTCGTGCAGTGGAATGCGCTGCTTGATCGAGTAGCCGCGACCGAACGCACTCCACTGAGGCCGCAAAGCGTCATCCGCGCTGTCAGCGATGCATTGGCGCCAGACGCAATCGTGTGTCTGGATTGTGGGGCGAACACGCATTTCTCTGCGCGTTTCCTGACCTTGCGTCGTAACCAGCAACTTGTCGCCACCGGCATGCTCGCCACGATGGCGCCCGGCCTGCCATTTGCAATCTCGGCTCAGCTTGCCAACCCGGCGCGTCAAGTGGTGGCGATTGTCGGCGATGGTGGATTTGCGATGCTCATGGCGGAAATGTCGACGGCCGTGAAGAACGGCCTGCCGGTCAAAGTGGTTCTTCTCCGCAACGACATGCTGGCGGAAGTGGTCTTCGAACAAAAGGAGTTGGGCAACCCTGCCTATGGATGTGAACTCGGTGCTATCGACTACGCGCAGATAGCGACTGCATGCGGCGCGGAAGGTCTGCGCTGTACGAGTCCTGCAGGGCTGAAACCTGCCATCGATGCGCTGTTGCGTTCACCGCGCACAGCGCTGCTTGAGGTTCATGTTGATCCGGCAGAGCCTATTACGATGCCGGGCCATCTGTCGGTGTGACGCTGCGCGCGAAGCATAGGCGTTCGTAGTCGATAGCAAACGTCCCTGCCTCGAAGGCAACGGGCGATACAGAGGAGTACGCAGGCCAAAGTGTGTCGCCGGCGCGCAAATGAGGTGCCGAGCGTCTCGCTTACTCAATCCGGCGCTGACCATTGCTAGGCGCGGCAATCGAACCGCGACGACACGCGAAGACGTTTGCTTGAATCGACTATGACCCCCAAATAGTTGAGGTGCCGATATTCACGCGATTGCGGTGCCATTGCCATTGCCTTGCACGACGCTCTATCGTTGAACCAGGTCTCGAGCGCCCTGGAGAAGATACACAAAGCCGACAGGTGATTCGCCCTTGCACGCGTTACTGCGCACGCAACCGCATGTTGCCTATAAGGTAAGCGGCCTCGCAGCGGCGATTGAAAATCATACGGTCATTCTTGGGCCGTACGAACCCATCGACGACTACCGTGTTGCGGTCATCGACAACGCCGGCGTGCCGGTTGAGTTTATTGAAACGACGCTGTCAGACGACGTCATCTGGCATCGCGCCACGACAGGGCACAAGGCCACCCTGTATAAAGGATGAGCTGCGACGTCGTCGGTCATTGCGTTAGCTGATCCCCACGCGTTCTCTGCAATTTCGCTAAGCAAAACCGATTACCCGGGCAAGCTTCAAATACGAAGCGCCACCGTCACCACAACAAGAGCCGAGAAGATCAGCGCCGGAGCGAAATGCTGGAACGGCTCCCGGTTCCGCAGCAATGTGAAGAGCGCGCCAATCATGATCGCACCGGTCAAGGTCAGGCCTAAAACTCTGGTCTGTTGTCCAAGAAGAAGTGCCGCACTGAGCAACTCGAGAGCGCCACAGAGCAACCGGAACCATGCCGGATAACCCCAGTGTTCGAAGTCGCGCTTCACCGCGCCACGTCCCGCGAGATTGACTACCCCGGCAATCGCGAACAGAACCGCTACGATCATCGTGAGAATCGATTCGAAGGATTGAATGTCTAACGCCATCGTCATGCTCCTTTGCCCGGTTGAAAGTGCTTCTGCACAGAGAGGTCCGCGATCAGGCCGGGGCCATGGGGCTTCCACCCGAGAACTTCCCGGGCGCGCTGACCACTTACAGTCTGATCGAGCGCCAGTGCGTCAGCGAATGGTCCAAGTGATTTACGGGCATCGTCGAGTGGCCAGGGTTCGACGCGATCGGCGCCGACCGTGGCCCGAATCGCTTCACCCATTTCGGCGACAGCAACCGCATCTTCGGCGACCACGTTGAATATCTGTCCCGCGACTCGACCGTCCCCGCTTGCCGCCCGCTCCACCGCGCTCAGGTAGGCCGTGGCGAGATCATCGACGTGAACGGCAGGCCAGTGGTTGCGACCATCACCAATGACCCTCACCGTGCCGGTCTGACGGACCATGCCGGCATGCATGCCGAAGACGCCGCCGCCGTAGCCGTGCACCATCGCCGGCCTGAGGACCACTGCGCCAATCGAGCGGCGTGCTGCCAGCGCCAGCACCTGTTGCTCTACTGCGGGCCGCCAGGCGACAAGCGGCGTCGGGTTCAGCGCCGATGCTTCAGTTGCGGGCTCACCTTCCGTATTCCCGTAGACCCATGTGCCCGACGTATAGACAAACGCCGCGCCCGGATGCAAATGCGACAGCATCGCTACGGCCGCGGCCTCATCAGCAGCCGCGGCGGAAGCGTCGTTGGTCGACGCCATGTGCACCACGCCATCGGCGGCACCGGCAGCGGCTGCGAACGACTGCGGCTCACGCAAGTCGCCAACATGCAGTTTCACGCCGAGACTTGCCAGCGAACCCGCGGCCGCCGACTTGTCGTCGCGCACGAGCGCTGTCACTTGATGGCCGAGACTAATTGCCTTGCGCGCGACCGCTTGCCCGATAAAGCCCGTACCACCCGTAATAAATAGTTTCATAGCATTCCCTCGATCTCTGGCTGAAAAATCAATAATTTCGCACGAACGAGACTAACTGGTCTCGTTTCGTCAAATCTAAACGAGACTGACCAGTCTTGTCAACTACTCGATGATCTGTTATTTATCTGACATGAACACGTCCACTCTCCCCGACCTGAGCCCGCTGCAACGCCGTAAGCGGTCCGCCATCCTCGACGGCGCCAAAGCCGTCTTTTTAAGCCAGGGTTTCGGCTTGGCAACGATGGACGATGTCGCCGCAGCCGCGGGCGTTGGCAAACAGACGGTCTACCGGCACTTCAAGTCGAAGGAGGCGCTCTTCGTGGGTCTGGTCAGCGAGATGTGCGCTCACGTGGGTGGATTTCTTGCCAGCGCTCAGGACGAGCAATCCGATGGATCACCTGAAGTCCAGTTGCGCGAGTTGGGATGGTTACTGGCACGAAGCCTTATTACGCTGGACAATCTTCGGCTTTACCGCGCCATCGTTGCCGAGGCCGAGCGTCTTCCTGAACTCGGCCAGGTGTTTTACGAGAATGGCGCAAAGGTCGTGCGTGCCTTCGCCGCAAAAATTCTGCGACAGCGATTGGACGAATCGACTGCGGCAATACGGGCAGCGACATTCGTTCAATTGGTGCTAGGCGACGCCTATCTGGAACTGTCGATTGGCTTCACGGTGCCCAATGTTGAAGCGCGCTTTGCGGTGCAGATTGACGAGGCGATAGCGGCTGCGCTTCGCTGAAGAGCACAGCCGCGCACCGGTTTCCGTACGATCCAGGCGCGTTTATAGAATTGTGGACGTCGTTTTGTGGCCGATTACGACCTGCCGTTGACTAACGGAGCGCGACCCTAAACAACACGTTCGCTCGCCGTCGTCAGGCCTCTGTCAGCTGTATTCAGAGGACGAACATCGTAAGGCCTGCCGTCACCCAATTTCGCAGGGCATGGACTGCGAGAGTCGCTAAAAACGGGTGCCCACCTCTCGCGTCTTCAATTGCAAATACTGATCCCAGCACCAGCCCCACAAAGAACGTCATGCATATATACAAGATGCTGTAGCTGTGGCCCAACCCAAAGAATGCGGCGGATAGCACGACGGCCATTCCGGTGGGAAGCCGCAGCTTTTTCAACAGTCGGATACAAGCCCATTGCGATACTGCCGTCTCCAACAGCGGCGCCAGGATGCAACCCAGCACGATAATTTTGATGAGATCATTCTTCCCCCAACCTGGTCCGCCGAGCAGCGTTCCAGGATGAAAGACGGCGAAAGCGATGGTTGGTATGGACGCCACGTAAGTGAATGCGAGCGCAAGCGGAATCAGCCTTACGGTAGGCAGTTCGATCAGCCACGTCACCAATCTCCGAAAGTGTCTACGCGCGGTAATCATTTTTATCTTATAGACGAGCGTCGTATTGCCAACTGCCGTTAAGAACCTCTCAGCCTTGCGCATTAAAGTGGACGCGCATGCAAACCTGGAGACTAACTGGATGCGATTGCCCGCTTTACATTAGGGTCGAAATGGTTCCGATACCAATCCGCCATTGCTTGCATCTGATCGCCCCCGGGGGGGTTCTTCGCTGCGCCAACAAGTTCGGCGCATGCAGCAGCCACGGCCATAATAATCCTTGCTGATTCTGGAACGTATGGACTGTCCAACCCTTTTTCGTGCCGCTGCCGGATCACTGCGTAGCGCGTGTTCTCGGGTAAGGTCCAGGCGCTCACCAGGAATTCTTGAACGCTCACTGGTTGCCCGTTGACCGCGACTGACCGTCCTCTGTGTTCTTCGACATAGCCAGATAGCTCCAATCTCTCGCAACTATCGATCGCCGCATTCAACACTTCGCGTACCAACTGCCAATCGGTTTCCATATGACCTCGTTCTTTCCTCTCGGAAGAAATTCTTCGTGAGGTGCGCGCGGCTCTGAATTGATACGCGATTCTGGCGTCGTCAACCAGCATCCGGCGTTCAGCTTAGTCGCGTCTAACGCCACTCACGCCCATGGTCGCGGAGCCAGAAGCTAAGTAGTCGCCGCGGCATGACCATCACTCATGCGCAGGACGCGCTCAAGATATCGGTCGAGCGTGGCGACATCCTCCGCGTTGCCGCGCACGGCGACGACCTGGTCCGGGCGGATCAGGACATAACCCGGCGCATCGAATCCATAGCGTGTCGCGGGTTCGCCCGTGGCATCGAATCCGATCGTCTGCACGACACCGCTAAACGGTGCGACGCGCCGAGTGATTGCATCGACTTCGCCAAACGTCACGAGCGTGTGGCGCCCTTCGCACAGCGACGGCCATAACGTGCGCGCCGCCCCGCTCTTCGCATCGGTCCAGCGCAGGTCGAGCGCACGCGTGCCGGAAAATCCCCGTGCAGGATGGCGTGAATTGCCGGCATGTTCGACTAGCAGTCCCTCGTCGTAGGTGATCTCCGTCTCCGACATTTCAGTGCGTAACCGCGCCTGCAATGCCGGTACGCGACCCAGTACGGATACAGCCACGTCGCGCGCGAAACGCATGATCGGATTGCCGGACATCGCCGCGTGCATCAACCGCGATGCATGGCCGATCACCTGATGCGCGACCGGACGACGCTCGGCTTCATAGCTGTCGATCAGCATCTGCGCGTCGCCGCGTCCTTGCAGCACATAGGCGAGCTTCCAGCCCAGATTGAACGCGTCCTGTATGCCGGTGTTCATGCCCTGCCCACCCGCCGGCGTATGGATGTGCGCGGCGTCGCCAGCGAGAAACACGCGCTTGCTGCAATAGCGTGCCGCGAGACGCTCGTTCGTGCGAAACGACGAGAGCCACCCCGGTTGCGACAGACGCGCGCCCGGAGGGCCGTGACGGTCTATCGCCAGTTGCAGTTCTTCGAGCGTCGCGGGCGAGTCTTCGTGTGGTGCTTGCCTGTTGCTGTTGCCGTCACCTTCGCGTTCACCGGACTGTTGTCTAGCGCCTTTGCGCTCGACGATGATCCGCCACACTCCGTCCTCGAACGGAAACAGCGCGATCGTGCCGCCGTCATGCCACCAGATGTGGATGCTGTGCCGGTCCAGGTCCGCACCGTCGATACGCACGTCGCCAAGCATGAATAGTTCGGGCTCCGTATAACCTTCAAAGTCGATGCCAAGCTCGTGACGCACGGTACTTCGCGCGCCGTCTGCCCCAACGACCCACGCGGCGTTCGTTGTTTCCTTACGCCCGTCAGCATGGCGCAGAGTCGCGCTGACCGTGCCGTCGCTCTCCTCGAGCGAAACCAGTTCGACACCACGCTCTATCATGCCGCCTGTGCTCAGATACTGCGCGTTCAGGATTTTCTCGGTCTTCGATTGCGGCAACAGGATCGGTTGCGGATACGCGCTATCGATCCCTTCGCTCATGTCCACATGCGCGAGCTTCTTGCCGCCGTCGCCAAATGTGACAGCGCGCAGCGGCGCACCCGCTTTCGCGAAGGCGTCGTGCATGCCGAGCGCAGCGAGCACTTCGAGACTTGCCGGCCAGACGGCGAGTGCTTTGGACAGGCCGGCTGGATGCTCCAGCTTGTCGATGACACGAGCGGCAATACCGTGCCGCTGTAACGTGAGTGCGAGTGTCAGGCCGGTCGGACCTGCGCCGACGATTAGAACGGGGGAAGGGGTCATCGCGTTCTCCTTGCAGATGAGAAAAACGGCGTCGCTCGATAAAAAAACGGCGACAAATGGACACGGTAGCAACCGTTGTGCCGATGCTGCGAATTCTAATCCGAAGCAGTATGACGGATTTGTCGGAGCGTTTGTTGCCCATTGGGAAAATTGACCGCCCACATACCGTCGCGTCCAGTTGGCACTCCGAATTGCGCCCCGTTACCGCAAGTCCGCGCGAAGCTCACGTACTCCCCGCTCTAACCGTTCGCGCAACAGCGTACCCAGCGTCGCGCCGTCAACATACCCGACTTCAGCCGCGATTGCATCGAGGTCGAGGTCGCTGCCGTGGACAAGTGATCTGGCGTTCAACACGAAGATCCTGAAAGTAGAACAGCGGCGATTTGCCGAGCACGGCCTGAGACGTTCAGCGCGCCTATTTCTGCTATCCGCTTTCCCGGGTGTCGTCTACCGGGCCATGGGACGCGCGCATGACCGTTTCATGCGCGCGTGTACTAATGCTAAGTCAACTTAGAAGCGGTGACGCATACCCACGGCGACGACCGTCTGATTGGCGGTCGACGACGGCGACAACGTGTTGATCGATGCAACGTTCGCACCAAAGTTGCCGAGCTCACCCGATGCGTGCTGATACACGCCTTCCAGGTACACGTCGGTACGCTTACTGAGCGAGTAATCGCCTTGCAGCGACGCTGTTTGCCACTTCGGATCGCCCGAACCGTTCGAACCCGATACCTTGCCGTCGGTGAACGTGTACGCCGCAGTGAGGCTCAGGGCCGGCGTCAGCGCATAACGGCCGTTCACTTCGTAGTTGTCCATATGCAGGTTCGTGCCGGCCACGCCCGGCAGCGTCGTGCCGCCGACGTTCACGCCGGTGATGCCATCGAGTTGCGTATGCGTATAGACGAGGCCAACGTTAGCCGGGCCGTAAGCGTAGTTGATGCCGGCGCCGTAGGTGCGCTGCTGTTGCGCGGCGATAGCTGCAGTGCCGTCGCCTTGGGATATGGCGCCACCCACGTTATTACTGCCCGAGTTGTTCAGCTGCAGGTAAGCGGCTGCGACGCTCAGCGGGCCATTGCCATAAGAAGCACCTGCGCTCCATGCGCGATTGTTCGAGAACTGCCCGGCCGCATTGCTGAAACCGTAGAGGCCGCCGAACTTCACGCCGCCGTAATTCGCGCTCTGGTACTTCACTGCGTTCTTGACCGAGAACGAGTTGTCGAGATTGTCGTTATCGAACGGGTGAGCGGCCAGGTTGTTGCCATAGCCTGCGCCGGCTTCTGACAGCGGCGCCAGATAATCAACCACCGAGTCGTACTGACGACCGAGCGTCACCGTACCGTACTGATTGCTTTGCAAGCCGACGAACGCCTGACGATTGAACATCGTACTGTTTTCGCTGAAATTGCCGTTGTTCAGGTTAAAGCCGCTTTCCAACGTGAAGATTGCGTGCAGGCCGCTGCCCAGGTCTTCACTGCCGCGCAAGCCGAAGTAAGTGTTCGATACCGAACCGCTGCCTTGTTGCCAGTTGCTGTGGCCGCCTTCGTTGTTTGCAAACACAAGGCCGGCATCTAATGTGCCGTAAAGGGTGACGCTGCTTTGTGCGTGAGCGGTGATGGCGAACACGCTCATGAGGCTAGCTGCGATGAGGGTTTTCTTCATGATTTGTAAAGCTCCGAAACATTGCGAGAGAATCGTATTCAAGTAATCGTCGATAACCTGATCGGCGATCCGCTGCGCAGTGTATTCCCGCAGACGATTTCTTTAGCCGCGTTTCAAGCAATAGTATTTTCTGAAGCCGCAATGGCGAAAGCTTAAGCAGATAAGTGCAAGTAGATTAAGGAAAAAACACCTTTCACATTGGATGCGTGAAGTTGGTGTCAAGGCCTATTTGTTGTGCATATGCGACGTGGTCGCTAAAGGACTTTGCAGGACGGCCTTGTAAGATTTACGCCGATCGAACTCTGCGAAAAAAGTTTCACGTCATTTTATCAATGGACTCTTCCATTCACTACTGTTGTCATGCACAGGCTTAACTTTTAGAGTGATTCGCCCTTTGGACAGGGGCAGTCTTTTTCATCTTTTTAGCGCGGCTTGCGGGCCGCGTTTTTTTATATTAATTCCCGTTTATTGCAGGACTAAGTAGGCGGGACTGGCTGACCATTTCGCCATTTCCATGCCACGTTGATGTCATCGGCCTTATCGATACCTTAATTGAATCCTTTGGCGCAGCGCGATTCGCAAAATCCTGTGCTATATATGACGGCTGAATCGGACGCATCGATGGAGACGCGATGAAGAGGTCGATCGGGCTGGCGGCATTGCTGAGCGCATTGTTATGCGCCGCGTTTTTCGCGGTGACGCTTGGCTCGCTCGCGCATCCGCACTTCACATCGACGGCTAACGCAGCAGAAACGTCCCCTCTATCGCTCACCGACACCACCCTGCTCAAACACGGCGCGAACCTGGCCGCGATCGGCGATTGCGTCGTGTGTCACACAGCAAATCGCAGTGCGCCTTTCGCAGGCGGCCGTCCGCTCGAAACGCCGTTCGGCACGATCTATTCGACCAATATCACGCCCGATCGCACAACCGGCATCGGTGGCTGGACGCTTGGCGACTTCACACGTTCAATGCGTCGCGGCGTCGCGCGCGACGGCCACCTGCTCTACCCTGCGTTTCCGTATCCGCACTTCACGCACATGACGGACACCGACATCGCCGCGCTCTATGCGTTTCTGATGTCGCGCGATGCCGTGCATTCCACCGCGCCCGCGAACCGCTTGATATTCCCGCTGAGTATCCGTCCGCTGATGGCAGCATGGAATCTGTTCTTCTTGCATCCCGGCGTCGAAGCGGATGGCGAAGCGGATGTTCAAGCGCCAGCAGAAACCGCAACGCATGGCGCACAACTCATACGCGGCAAATACCTGATCGACGGCCCCGCGCATTGCGCCGCCTGCCACACGCCGATGAATCTGCTCGGCGCAGAAAAGCGCGGCGACGCGTTCGACGGCAACGTGATCGAAGGCTGGGAGGCGCCCGCGTTGACGACGTTGCTGAGCGCGCCCGAACCGTGGACGCACGATCAACTCGCCGCGTATTTGCGCACCGGTTTCTCCAATCAACATGGTGCAGCGGCCGGACCGATGCGAGCGGTGACGCAATCGCTGACGAACGCATCCGATGCCGACATCGATGCAATGGCCGCGTATCTGCTCTCGCTACAAAAACCAGCCGAAGCATCGCCGAAAGCAACGCAGCAAGCGGCCGAGGCAAACACGAGCAACATCCACAACGGCGCAGTGCTTTTCTCAGCAGCATGCGCTTCATGCCACGCAACGAACGCACCGATGACCACGCTCGGCAGCCGTCCATCGCTCGCCCTCGGCACCGCGGTCAACGCGCACGATCCACGCAACGCGCTGCGGATGATCCTCGACGGCATTCCCACCGATCGCAGCACACGCGCCGCCTTCATGCCCGGCTTCGCGGACACGTTCACCAACGCGCAGATCGCCGATCTCGCCGCTTACCTGCGCTCGAATTTCAGCAGCCAACCCGCATGGACGCTCGACGTAGCCGACATCGAACGCCTGCGCAAGGAGTCTCACGAACCATGATGAAGCTCATTGTGAACGGCACGCCGCATCAACTCGATATCGATCCGTCGACGCCGCTCCTCTACGCCCTGCGCAATCAGCTCGGCCTGCACGGCGCGAAATTCGGCTGTGGTCTGGGCCAATGCGGCGCGTGTACGGTGATCGTCGGTGACAAGCCGGTGTTCTCGTGCCTGATGCCGGTCGCGGTCGTCGGCACCCGTCCTGTGCGTACCATCGAAGGACTCGGCAGCATGGACGAGCCGGGCAAGCTGCAACAGGCATTCATCGATAAACAGGCGGCGCAGTGCGGCTACTGCATCGCAGGCATGGTGATGCGCGCGCAGGCGCTGCTCGATCGCGTACCGTCGCCCACCGACGAAGAGATTCGCGCGCACATGGAACCGAATCTGTGCCGCTGCGGTACGCACATGCGCATCCTTGCCGCGATTCGTCAGGCGGGGCAACCCGCATGAACGAGCCGCGCATTCCGCCTGACAACCTCAACCGCCGGCGCTTTCTTGCGGCCGGCAGCGTCATGGTCGGCTTCACGCTGCTGCCTGCCGTCCGCGCGCTCGCGCAGACCACGACGACCGAAGCCGGCACGTTCACCGTGTCCGCGCCGCAGCTCCCGGGCAGTTTGAAGACATCGCCCATGCTCGATGCGTGGGTGAAGATCGACGAGGCGGGCCGCATCACGGTGTTCACCGGCAAGGCGGAACTCGGCACCGGCATTCGCACGGCGTTCATGCAGATCGCCGCCGAACAGCTCGGCGTGACGCCCGAACGCATCCTCCTCGTCACTGCCGACACGAACGCGACGCCCGATGAAGGCTACACCGCCGGCAGTCATTCGACCGCCGACAGCGGCACCGCAATTGCCAACGCGACCGCGCAGGTGCATTCGTTGTTGCTCGAAGCGGCGGCCACACGATTGAACGTCGATGTTGCATCGCTGACGACGCAGGACGGCGAAATTATCGCGAACGACGGCCGTCGATTGACCTTCGGCGAAGCGGTGAGCGGCATCAACTTGCATCGCAATGCCATGCCCGGTGCACCGACCAAAGATCCAAAGACGTTCAAGGTGATCGGGCAGTCGTTTCATCGTGTGGATATTCCGGGCAAGGTAACCGGCGCGCCGCGTTATGTGCAGGACTTGAAGTTGCCCGGCATGGTGCATGCCCGCGTTGTACGGCCGCCGTCATACGGTGCGACGCTGCAATCGGTCGATATCAAGCCGGTACGCGCAATGCCCGGCGTGATCGCGGTCGTGCAGGACGGCAGCTATCTTGCAGTCGTCGCCGACGATGAATGGCGCGCCATCGTGGCAATGCGCGCGCTGTCAGACGCCGCGAAATGGCGCAGTGGTCCGCCGTTGCCCGCGCAGTCGACAATCCACGAAACGCTCGAAAAACTGCCCGCGCAGGAAATCTCCGTCGCGAATAAAACGGCCGCCGCCGCGCCCGCGACGCAGACCTTGCACGCGCGATATACGAAGCCGTATCTGACGCACGGATCGATCGGCCCGTCGTGCGCCGTCGCGTGGCTCAACGACGGCACTATGACGGTCTGGACGCACACGCAAGGCGTATTTCCGATGCGCAAAGGCCTCGCCGAAATGTTGTCGATGCCGCCCGAGCGCGTGCATTGCATCCACGTCGAAGGGTCCGGTTGCTATGGACACAATGGCGCTGACGACGTCGCCGCCGACGCCGCGTTGATCGCACGCGCCGTGCCTGGAAAGCCCGTGCGCGTGCAATGGATGCGCGATCAGGAGCACACATGGGAGCCGTTCGGACCGGCGATGTCGAGCGACGTGACGGCATCCCTGGATGCAAGCGGCCAGATCGTCGACTGGAAGTTCGAGGTGTGGAGCAACACGCACAACAATCGTATTGAAAACGCCGGGCGCTTCATGCCGACGTGGTTTCTGTCGAAGCCCTTCACGCCCGCGCCGCCGAAACCGATTCCAATGCCCGAAGGCGGGGGGGATCGCAACAGCATTCCGCTGTATCGATTGCCGAATCTTTACGTGCAGCATCATTTCCTGCCGGACATGCCGATCCGCGTGTCGGCCATGCGTTCGCTCGGCGCGTATCACAACATCTTTTCGATCGAGAGTTTCATCGATGAACTCGCGCTCGCCGCGCAGTCCGATCCGGTTGCGTTCCGCCTGAAGCATCTCGACGATCCGCGCGCGCGTGACGTGATCGAACGCGCAGCGCAGCGTTTCGGCTGGCCACATCGCGTGCATGACGGCGCGCCGTCGCGCGGCGTGGGCTTTGCGTTCGCGATGTACAAGAACCTGATGGCGTACTGCGCGCTGGCCGTTGAAGTCGCGGTCGAACGCGAAACGGGTTACGTAACGATCGAGCGCGTGGCGTGCGCGATCGATTGCGGACAGATCGTGAATCCGGACGGCGTGCGCAATCAGGTCGAAGGCGGCATTGTGCAGTCGGCCAGCTGGACGCTCCTCGAGGCGACCACCTTCGACGCGCACAACATTACGAGTTTCGACTGGAGCCAGTACCCCATCTTGCGTTTTTCGTCGGCGCCGAAGGTGCTCGATGTCGATCTGATCGATCGGCCGGGGACGCCGTTCCTGGGTGTCGGCGAAGCGTCGCAAGGACCGATGTCGGCGGCGTTGGCGAACGCCATCGCTGACGCGACCGGCAAACGCTTCAGGAATTTGCCGCTGTCACCGGACATGTTGCGCGAGGCGTTGCGGGTTTAAGTGGAGAGGCCGTGACCTTCGCCAGCGACGCCGCGCTCATGCCCGGCGCGCGCGGATCGCCATTCATCCGATCCGGATCCGCCGAGCCTGGTTGAGAGTGGCGCAGGCCGGTCTAACAGGTTATTTACTGTATTTGACATTTACAGCCTATTTATTGTAATTTTCAAAAACAGCACATATACTGTTTCTGTCATTTACAGTTCAAACCCTGTTCGGACCACCAAGGCCGCTTGTGGACTATCCCGTCAAAACCCCCTTCCAGCTAAGACCACTCCTTGTTGGTTTCCGCAAAGCCGCCGGGCTCACGCAAGCCCAGATGGCGAGCCATTTGGGGGTCACCCAGCAGACCTACGCCCAACTTGAGGCAAAACCCGAATCCGCCAGCATGGAGCGGCTATTACAGGTTTTGACCGTGCTCAAGGTCGGTATCGTTCTCACCCAGACGTCGGGCCCGGCGAACATCAAGGGGCGCACGCCCGCAGGCATGCGAACCGGGGAGCCGCCGGTGCCGGTGAAAAAGAGCCTGACAAAAATCCGTGCGACTGCGGTGGCAACCAAGACGGCGGGCAAACGAAAGTCCGCCGTTGTCACAGCGGCAAGCGGCAACGCGCAAGGCTCGCCAAAACCGGTCAGGCGCAAGCCGGCGGCCGCTGCCTCCAAGAAGCGCGAGGACTGGTAATAATGGGCCGCCGCGCACAGGCTAAAAGCCTGAACCTCTGGATGAACGGGTTGCCGGTCGGTAGGTGGGAGACCACCCGGGACGGCGAGAAACTCACCTACTTCGAAGAATGGCTAGCTGATCAACAGGGACGTCCACTGTCACTCTCGTTGCCCTTTACAGCCGGCAACCAGCCTTATCGAGGAGCGGTTGTCTCCGACTATTTCGATAACCTGTTGCCAGATAGCCAGACTATCCGTGAACGTATTGCCAGCCGATACAAAACTGGCGGCACGTCGCCTTTCGAGTTGTTGGCCAAGCTAGGCCGCGACTGCGTAGGCGCGATCCAATTGCTACCGCCGGAGGAAACCCCGGCCAATCTCGAGCAGATCAACGGGCGTCCCCTCAACGAGGCCGAAATCGCGCGGCTATTGCAGGAGACAACCGCCCCGCCCGTGTTGGGCCAACATGAGCCTATCGACGACTTACGCCTGTCGATAGCCGGGGCACAAGAGAAAACTGCGCTTTTGCGGCACGACGGCCGGTGGTTCATCCCGGAAGGCAGTACCCCTACCACGCATATTCTGAAGCTGCCTCTTGGGCTGGTTGGAAACATGCGCGCTGACATGCGCACGTCGGTGGAGAACGAGTGGCTGTGCTCGAAAATCGTCGCAGCATATGGTTTGCCCATTGCACACTGCGACATGGCGACCTTCGAGGACCAAAAAGTTCTCGTCGTCGAGCGATTCGATCGCCGGTATGCGAGCGACGGTTCATGGATCCTGAGGCTACCCCAGGAAGATATGTGCCAGGCAACCGGGACGCCCGCTTCAGCCAAATATGAGTCAGATGGTGGACCCGGAATACATAAGGTCATGGAAGTGCTCGCCGGTTCAGAGCGGTCCGCGATCGACCAGCGGAATTTCTTTATGACGCAGATCGTCTTCTGGATGCTCGCGGCAACCGACGGTCACGCAAAGAACTTTAGCATTGCACACCTGAAGTCGAATCGCTACGAAGCTACACCCATCTATGATGTTCTCTCCGCGCACCCGATCATTGGAAACGGGCCGAACCTCATTTCTCCGCATCGAGTGAGACTCGCAATGGCAGTGCGAAGTAAGAATGCGCACAGCCTGATCAATGACATCAGGCGCCGCCACTGGATTGCGCAGGGACAACGAGTGACGCTTGCCCCTGCAGACGTGGAGGAAATGATCACGGCACTGGTCGACATGACGAAAGGTGTTATTGAGGAGGTTGAGGCGCTGTTGCCGGCCGGGTTTCCGAAGGACGCGTCGGACAAAATCTTCAAGGGCATGAAGCGACAAAGCGCAAAGCTCGCCGCCCAGTAGACCGGACTCACGCTTGCTCAGGAAGCGGACTGTCTTGGGCAGCCTCAATGAAACGATGCGACGCGAGACGTGCGGCGAGCTGTTTGCGATAGAAACAGCAGGCGCCCACTCTGGCGTCGAATCGAGTCAGCTACCCAGCGCGTTCGGATCCCGCCACGCTCGCTCGAATGGAAGCCGCCACGCCCGGGGTGCAACAAGCTGATGGATAGCATTCGGCCCCCACGAGCCCGGTGCGTAGAAGCGAACCGGGGGAGGAGATTCGAGCAAGGCTGTCGATACTTCCCACAGCCGCTCAATACCCTCAGCAGTCGTGAAAAGCGTGCGATCTCCCCGCATGGCATCCAGGATCAATCGCTCATAGGCTTCCAGCACTTCGCCAATCAGACCGGTATCGCGCATGGCGAACTGCAAGCTTAGTTTGTCCAGCCGCATCCCGGGACCCGGGCGCTTGCCATAAAAAGAAAGCGACATTTTCGAGGCGTCCGCCAGATCGAACGTCAAATGGTCCGGTCCTTGCGAACCAACGCCTGATCCGGCCGGAAACATGCTCTTCGGCGGCTCGCGAAACGCGATGGAAATGATGCGTTGCCCTTCAGCAAGCCGCTTTCCCGTGCGCAGATAAAATGGAACGCCGGCCCAGCGCCAGTTATCGATCGAACATTTCAACGCAATGAATGTTTCTGTTTCCGATTCTGGACTGACTCCTTCCTCGGCCCGATACCCGGTGTACTGCCCCCGGACAACGTCAGTTGGCTGTATCGGCAGCATGCTGCGAAAAACCTTGTTCTTCTCCTCGCTAATGGGCGACGGTTCAAGCGATGTCGGTGGCTCCATCGCCATGAACGCGAGAATCTGGAACAGGTGCGTGACGACCATGTCGCGAAACGCGCCTGTTTGTTCATAGAAGCCCGCGCGCTTGCCGAGACCCAGCGTTTCAGGCACATCGATCTGAACATGGTCGATGAAGTTGCGATTCCAGATTGGCTCGAACAGACCGTTCGCGAAGCGGAAAGCGAGAATGTTCTGGGCGGGCTCCTTCCCCAGAAAATGATCGATCCGGAAGATCTGCTCTTCTTCGAAGACTTCGTGCAAGCGCGCATTCAGCGAGACGGAACTCTTCAGGTCCGTTCCGAACGGCTTTTCCATGATGATCCGTGAGCGATCCACCAGGCCCGCTTCCTTGAGCATGCCGACTGCGGAGAGCGCGGCATTAGGTGGAACGCTCAGGTAGTGCAGCCGCCGGCACTCGCCGTTAAAGCTCAACTCGGCCGTCTGCACCGCCGACTTGAGCGCCTCCGCACCAGCTGTCAGCGGCACATAGTCGAGATTGGCGCAGAAAGTGTCCCACTCCGTCTGGGCGACCTTGCGAGAAGAAAACTCGTCAAGCGCTTCTTTCGCCGTGCGACGAAAGTCGTCAACGTGAATGTCGTCGAGTGCGACGGCAATGATCCTGCAGCCCGGAATGAATCCTGCGCTCGACAGATGGAACAAGCCCGGCAAGAGCTTGCGTCGAGCCAGATCGCCAGTGGCGCCGAATAGAACCACGACTTGTGGGAACTGTGGACCCACCCCTGCAGAGACCTTGGCCATCGTACAAATCCTTTCTGGGTTGTCGACGATTGGCGAAAGGAATGCGAAAGAGTGCATCCGACGCCGAGGCGATTTGCTGCCACAGTATCACGCGCTTATTGATCAAACTCGCGATGCAGTTCGTGCACCGGCGAGGTGTTTAGATACGATTTTTGCCGGACCCGACAAATTGCTGAGTCTTCCTCGCCTGCTTTCTCAGATCCGGAAGCCGGTCAGAAGACCGTCAGGCGCTTGATGCACGGTCGGACGACTCGCGACACGCCTGAGCCATGCAACGGTTCCGGCCATTCCCTCATTGAAGCCACTTCCTCACGTCTTTCTCCCACTCCGGATCGCCGCAACCTTTCGGATTTTCCGGCCCAAGTACGGTGATGTAGCCTTTGGTTTTCATACACGACTCGTATGCACGAACTTTCGAGCATTGATCCGGACCCGCCTGCTTCGAGACCGTTTTGCATTGCGCGATCGTCCTGTCCATTGGGCCGAAGTCCATATCGCTCGACTGATTGAGCGATGGCGCATCCGCTCCCGATACGGAAAACTCGACGGGGCTGGTCTGCGCGCAAGCGCTCAACAACAAGCCAGCGAATGAGGTAATGAAGAGAAGATGAACACGCGGTCGCATGGATCGGCTCCTGCTAGAAAGAGAGATGTTTCGTGGGGACAATTACTACCCGACCTGAAATCAACTGATAGCGGGCACCAATGCCAAGGGCACCGCGTACCCGCTTTGTTCCAACTTCCAGTCCGCGCGATTGCCGGCGGACTAGAAAGCCATCCTGCCTGGTTCAGTCGATGCTTTCCGCCTGTGCCTGCTCCAGGTCGGCATGCGCTTCATCCACCTTGCGTTGGCGCTCTGCAATTTTCCCTTGAGTCCTGGCTTCCTGCAAATCGTGTTCGCGTTCCGTCAGCTTTTTCTGCGCCGCATCAACTTTACGCTGGCTCGTGCTGCGCAATTCTTCATCGGTGCAGTTGGCATTCAGCCGGGCAAGCGCGGTTTCCAGACCATCGACACGACGCGCATTGCTATGCGCCTGAGCATACGTAATTTCCTTTTCCACCGAAGCACGCTTTGCTTCGCAGCCACGCACTTGCGCCCAGACAAGAATCGGACACATTACTGAGGACAACAACAGAACCTTGAGGGCAGTCTTCGTTTTTTTCACTTATTACCTCGATAGAGGTTGATTGACGTGCTCGAACAGCTTCGATCGGGCATCGATGATTCGCCATGCTATCCGACCGGACACCCCGCGTGAAGGGGGCATGCCAGAAGCCAGAACGCCCGCATTTGCATGCCTTGGATACCGGCAAATACAACAAGAGTGCAACCCCTGGCTTGCACGGTCATTTCTCGCGGCGCACCCCTGCTTTAACCCGCAACCCAGCATCCCGCATCCCGCTCAACAACCCCGCATTCTATATACGAAAATCGCGTTTTTTAACAGGACGTTTACGCTCGATCCGATAGGCTTCGCTTGATCCAATTGAATGGAATTCGAAGCAAACCATCATGACGTTCGACGATGTATTAACGAGCATTCGCGCCGGCCAAAGATCGCGCCCGGCAGCAGTGTCAACCGCCGCAAAGCCTCCAGGTCCTTCGCGTGCAGCCGGTCGCCGCGCGCAGCGGAGTTGAGCATGGTGTCTGGAATATGGTTGCCTATTGTCACGCCGTTCAAGGACGGACAAGTCGACGTGGATGCACTGCAGCGGCTTGCCGAACGCTACCTGAGCCAGGAGATCAGCGGCTTCGTCGCCCTGGGAACGACCGGTGAAGCGGCGTTGCTCGACCACAGCGAGCGGCATAAGGTCCTGCGCTCCCTGTTTGAAGTCATCGGGACACGCCCGACGGTGGTGGTCGGTGTCGGAGGTCTCAATACGCGCGACATGGTGCAGGAAATCCGCGAACTGGACCACTGGGATATCGGTGGATACCTGGTCTCCGCGCCTGCCTACATTTGCCCCGATCAAAACGGCATTCGCTGGCACTTCAGCGAAGTTGCGCGCGCCACCGAGCGGCCCATCATCTTGTACGACGTGCCGCATCGCACCGGTGTTTGCATCGAGACGAACACGGTTGAGCGCCTCGTCGAACACGCCAATATTGTCGCCATCAAGGCTTGCGTGCCGGCGAATTTCCAAAGGCTCTGCCAACTGCCGATCAGCGTGCTGTGCGGCAACGACGACGCCTATGTCGACTGCCTGATCGCGGGTGGATCGGGCGGCATCCTGACGAGCGCCCATCTTTTCGCCGATATTCTTGCCGAGATCCACGAACGGGTTTTATCGGCGAGAACGGACGACGCCGCTGCGTTTTTCGAAGCGCTCAAGCCGGTGATCAAACTCCTGTTCAGCGCACCCAATCCGGCCGGCGTGAAAGCAGCACTGGCGCTTGACGGCACGATCAGAAGCGAGACTCGCCTGCCGATCATGGAAGCGTCGGCGACGCTCAAAGAGCAGCTCCGGATCGCGCTCGACGCCTGCACCCGGCAGCTCGCGATCATGGCCTGAAACACGGCCCTTCCCCTCTTTAAATACCCCGTTTCTGTTTGCTGCCTGGTCGAAGTATCGACCGGGCAGCAAGCAGTTTTAAGCGCGCTTGGCGCCGCAATACCATGGAGCTGTCAAAATGAAAAAATCCCTGAACACCTCTTTCCTGGCCACCGCTTTGACTGCGGGCTGCGCTGTGTCGGCGCATGCTCAAAGCAGCGTGACGCTGTATGGCGTAATCGATACCGGACTTATCTACACCGACAACCAGGGCGGCCACGGCACCTGGCAGGAAACGAGTGCCGCAACCGAAAACACCGTCTACGGACTCAAAGGCGCGGAGGACCTGGGCGGCGGCTTTCAGGCTGTATTCAAACTCGAGAACGGCTTCAACCTGAACAACGGTACCCAGTTCAATGGCGGCGATGCATTCGGTGAACAAGCGTACGTGGGCCTGCAGAGCAGTCAGTTCGGCACCGTGCTGCTCGGTCGCCAGTTCGATTCGGCGAATGATTATCTTGGCCCGTTATCGGCGGCGGGCAGCGGTTACGGCGGCAATCTTTCGGCGCATCCGTTCAACAACGATAACCTCGCGGCCGACTCGTTGAGCCTGAACAACACGGTCAAGTACGTCAGCACGCCTTATGCGGGCATCACGTTCGGCGGCGCTTATTCGTTCAGCAACAACGCAAACAGTTTCTCCAACAATCGCGCCTATGGTTTTGGCGCGACCTATGCGCATGGGCCGTTCAACGTCGCAGCAGCCTACCTCCAGATAAACAACGCGGGCGGTGGCGTGTTGGGCACCAATCCCAACGGCGCGGTGTCATTAGCCGATGGCAGCGCAGACTTCGTCGCAGCGCGTCAGCGGATCTGGGGCGTGGGCGGCAACTATGTGTTTGGCCCGGCAACCGTTGGCTTGCTGTGGACCCATTCGCAAATCGACAACATGGCTAGCGTGTTCGCCGGCGGTGCGGGCAATATGGCGTTGAACGGCGGCTTGCGATTGAACAACTACGAGTTCAACGCGCGTTACGCGTTGACCCCCGCGTTGAGTCTGGCAGGTGCCTACACCTTCACCGACGGCGCCTATAGCACCGGCGGCACGTCGTCATCGCCACGGTGGCACGAAGTGACGCTGCAGACCGACTACTCGCTCAGCAGGCGCACGGACTTGTATGCGGAAGGGGTGTATCAACACGTCAGTGGCGGGACGGATGGCTCGGCGCTGAACAACGCCACCATCAACACGCTGTCACCCTCGTCGACAAACAGTCAGGTCGCGATCACGGTCGGCATCAAGCACGCGTTTTAAGATTGCATAATGTTGCGGAGCACGGTGCAGCGGGGGACGAACTCAAATACTCCAATGCACCGCGCTTTCGTTACGTCAAAAAATCCGCCGCGAATCAGCTCCTTACAAGCCAATCCCGTCTTAAGCAATCCGCGCCGTAAAAGCCGGTAATAAAAGAATCCGTGCGTCTCTCAGCACCGCTTCACAAGCCTGCGCCGACGACGCAGAAAAGCCTCAGACCTTTGTGAATAATGGGGTAGGCGCTTATTTACCGCCTTCAATCCGCTGCCAAAACGGGCCGGAAACCTTCTAAAGCCCGTCCAAAAATGCGATGGCGCGCTGCAGCTTTGTTTTCCTTTGTGTACATTCCCGGATTGTCTTCGTTTCAGACAAAATCACGTACGCTTGGCGATGTCTATTTGAAATCGGTGCTTATCCGGATTTCGAAAGTAATTAGAAAGAATTCATCGGTTCAGTTCAACCCCAAGTATTGGAACGCTCATGCTCGGCCTAGTACGTATCGCCCTCCGACGACCCTACACCTTCGTCGTCCTCGCGATCCTCATCCTGATCATCGGACCGCTTTCCGCGATCAGAACGCCGACCGATATCTTTCCTGATATCCGCATTCCCGTGATCAGCGTCGTATGGCAATACACGGGCTTGCCGCCGGATCAAATGGTCGGACGAATCACGTCGCCGTTCGAGCGATCGCTGACCACTACAGTCAACGACATCCAGCACATCGAAGCTGAATCGGTGAACGGCTTCGGCATCATCAAGATCTTCTTTCAGCCGGGCGTGAACATCAGTAACGCGAACGCGCAGGTGACCGCCGTTTCGCAGACGCAATTGCGTCAGTTGCCGCCGGGCACCACGCCGCCGCTGATCCTGAACTACAACGCATCCACGGTGCCGATCATCCAGCTCGCGCTCTCGGGCAAGGGTCTCACCGAACAAAACCTGGGCGACCTCGGGCTGAATCAGTTGCGTCCGGCGCTGGTGACAGTGGCCGGTGCGTCGATCCCGTATCCCTTCGGCGGCAAGTCTCGCCAGATACAAATCGATATTGACCCGACTGCGTTGCAAGCGCGCGGACTGTCTGCGCAAGACGTCGCCAACGCGCTCGCCGCCCAGAACTTGCTGACGCCGATTGGTACGGAAAAGATCGGCGATCACGAATACACGCTGCAGTTGAACAACGCGCCTTACGCGCTTAAAGCGCTGGGCGACCTGCCGATCAAGGCGGTCAACGGCACTACGGTTTATATCCACGATGTCGCCAACGTCCGAGACGGCAGTCCGCCGCAAACCAACATCGTGCATGTGGACGGCAAGCGTTCGGTGCTGATGTCGGTGCTGAAAAACGGCTCGGTGTCCACGCTCGGCATCATTGCCGGCATCAAGCAGCACGTGCTCGACGCCAAGGCGTCATTGCCCGACGCGCTGCAGATTGCGCCTATCGGCGACCAGTCGCTCTTCGTGCGCGCGGCCATTAGCGGCGTGGCGCGCGAAGGCGTGATCGCGGCCGCGCTGACCAGCCTCATGATCCTGTTGTTCCTCGGCAGCTGGCGTTCGACGGTCATCATTGCGACCTCGATTCCGCTCGCCATTCTCGGTTCAATCGCGACCCTGTCAGCGCTTGGCGAGACGCTCAACATCATGACGCTCGGCGGCCTTGCGCTCGCGGTGGGGATCCTGGTCGATGACGCGACCGTGACCATCGAAAATATCAACTGGCATCTGGAGCAAGGCAAGCAAGTAGAGGAAGCCATTCTCGATGGCGCCGCGCAGATCGTCACGCCGGCGTTCGTGGCGTTGCTCTGTATCTGCATTGTGTTCGTGCCGATGTTCTTCCTCGACGGCGTCGCGCGTTTCCTCTTCGTGCCCATGGCCGAGGCCGTGATCTTCGCGATGGTGGCGTCGTTCATCCTGTCGCGAACGCTCGTTCCCACGATGGCGAAGTACCTGCTGCATCCTCACAACCTGGATGAAGATGCGCACGAAAAGAAGCGCCCCGGACCACTTGGACGATTCCAGCAAGGCTTCGAACGGTGCTTCGAAAAGATTCGCGCGGGTTATCACGGCCTGCTGGAACTCGCGCTGAATCATCGCGCACCGTTCGTCAGTTGCTTCCTCGGTTTCGTGCTGGTCTCGTTCGCGCTGGTGCCCTTGCTCGGCCGCAACTTTTTCCCCGATGTGGACGCCGGGCAGATCCTGTTGCACGTACGCGCGCCGGTCGGCGTGCGGGTCGAAAAGACCGCGCAGATTTTTGCGGATGTGGAAGGGTCGATTCGACAGATCATTCCAACCGCTGAACTCGCCACCATGGTCGACAACATCGGCCTGCCGGTCAGCGGTATCAATCTCGCCTATAACAACACCGGCACGATCGGCTCGCAGGACGGCGACATCCAGATCGCGCTGAACGAAGATCATCGTCCGACCGCGGAGTACGTGCGGCAGATGCGCGAGAAGTTGCCGCGCCTTTATCCGGGCGTGACGTTCTCGTTCCCGCCGGCGGACATCATCAGCCAGATCCTGAACTTCGGCTCGCCGGCGCCGGTCGACCTGCAGGTGCGCGGCAACAACCTGTCCGGGAACTTCGCTTATGCGAACCGGTTGTTGCGCGAGATCCGCCAGATCCCCGGCGTAGTCGATGCGCGCATCCAGCAAGCGCAGAACTCTCCCACCTTCAACGTCGACGTCGACCGCACCCGCGCGCAACTGCTCGGCATCAACGAGCGGGACGTGACCAACAGCCTGGTCGTGAACCTCGCGGGATCGAGCCAGGTCGCACCGACGTTCTGGTTGAATAATGCGAACGGCGTGTCGTATCCGATCGTGATGCAGACGCCGCAATACAACCTCGATTCGCTGGCCTCGTTGCAAAACTTGCCGATCACGTCGAGCTTGCAAAGCAGCGGCCAGATCCTCGGCGGCCTCGCGACCGTCCAGCGTACGAACACCAACGCGGTCGTGAGCCAGTACAACATCCAGCCGATGGTCGAGATTTTCGCCACCACGCAGGATCGCGATCTTGGCGCGGTTGCGTCCGACATCCAGCGCGTGGTGCAGCGTAATGCCGGTACATTGCCGAAGGGTTCATCGGTTGCGCTGCTCGGCCAGGTGCAGACCATGAACAGCGCCTTCGCCGGTATGTTGTTCGGGCTGCTCGGCGCAGTCGTGTTGATCTACCTGATCGTCGTGGTCAACTTCCAGTCGTGGGCCGATCCGTTCGTGATCGTCACCGCGTTGCCGGCCGCACTCGCCGGCATCGTCTGGATGCTGTTCGCGACCCACACCACGCTGTCCGTGCCCGCGCTGACGGGGGCGATCATGTGCATGGGGGTGGCGACCGCCAACTCCATCCTCGTGGTCAGTTTCTGCCGCGAGCGTCTGGCTGTTCACGGCGACCCGTTCAAGGCGGCGCTCGAGGCCGGCTTTACCCGTTTCCGCCCGGTGCTCATGACCGCCCTTTCGATGATCATCGGCATGGCGCCGATGGCCCTCGCGATGGGCGAAGGCGGCGAACAGAACGCACCCCTTGGCCGCGCCGTTATCGGCGGCCTGATTTTCGCTACCACCGCGTCGCTGCTCCTGGTCCCGGTGATCTTCTGCATCATTCACTCGCGCCCTGGCCGCGCGGTTGTCCCGACACCCGTTACGGGAGGTCCTGCTCATGTCATCTGAACCTACTATTACCACTCAACCCGTGACCGACCAACCCGTGCCGCGCCGGCGGCTCGTCATGATCGGCGTAGTGCTTGTGGTGGTGGCGTTGCTCGTGGTCGCCGCCGGCGTCACGCTGCGTTTCGTCGATGCCCGCAACCTCAAGACCTGGACCAACGCGCAGGTCGTCCCGACGGTCAACGTGATCCATCCGGTCAGCGCGTCAAACGGTCCGACGCTCGACCTGCCCTCGCATCTCGAAGCGTATTCGCGTGCACCGATCTTCGCGCGCGTGAGCGGTTACCTGAAGTCGTGGAATGTGGATATCGGCGGACCGGTGAAGGCCGGGCAATTGCTCGCGGTGATCGAGTCGCCGGAACTCGACCAGCAGTTGCTGCAAGCACGAGCGGACCTGGCCAGCGCGCAAGCCAACGCGGCGCTGGCGGGAACGACCGCGAAACGCTGGCAGGCGCTGCTCGGCACCGACTCGGTCGCCCAGCAGGAAGTCGATGAACGCACGGGCGACTACACCGCGAAGAAAGCGACCGTGGCGGCCGCGCAAGCCAATGTGGATCGTTTGCTCGCCACCAAGGGCTTCGAGCGCATCCTGGCGCCGTTTGACGGCGTGGTGACGGCTCGTGACACTGACGTGGGCGCGCTCATCAATGCAGGTAGCGGCGGCGTCGGACAGGAGTTGTTCACGGTGTCCGACGTCAAGCAGTTGCGCGTGTATGTACAGGTCCCGCAGAGTTACGCCCCCGATGTCCGCAGCGGCACGACAGCGACGCTTTCCGTACCTGAATATCCCGGCCAGCAATTCACTGCGCGCGTGATTGCATCGGCGGATTCGGTCAATGCAAGTTCGGGCACCACGCTGGTTCAATTACTCGTCGACAACTCCAACGGCAAGCTCCTGCCAGGCGGTTTTGCCAGCTTGCATTTCAAGCTGCCGGTGCAGGCCAACGCGGTACGGGTTCCCGCCAGCGCACTGGTTTTCGACGCGCGCGGCCTGACGGTCGCGACGCTCGGTGCGAACGGTCAGGTCGTGTTCAAGAAGGTGACGATCAATCGCGATTTCGGCGACTCGGTCGAGATCGGCTCGGGGCTCGTTGCAGACGACCGCGTGATCGATACGCCGCCGGATGGTCTGGTTGACGGCGATCACGTGCAAGTCGCCAGCGCCGACAAGAAGGTGGCCGCCAATGGCTAGGTTACGTACGTTGCGCGCTCCGGCTTTGTTCGCCACAACCGTAGCAAGCACCTTCGCGCTGGCCGCCTGCTCGCTTGCGCCGGATTACAAGGTGCCGCCAACGCCCGTCGTCGCGCAATATCACACGGTCGGTCCGTGGATCAGCGCGCAGCCCGCCGACCAGTTGAGCCGCAACGGCTGGTGGAAGATGTACAACGACGCTCAACTCGATGACCTCGAGCAGCGCCTGCTCGCGAACAATACGGACCTTGCCGCGGCATTCGCACACTACCGGCAGGCTCAGGCGTTCGTGGATCAGGTCTCAGCCGGCCTGTTCCCGAAGGTCTCCGCGAATGCAGTTCCACAACGCGACCGGCAGTCGTACAGGCGGCCATTGCGTGTGGGCGGCCCTAACGACTACAACTCCGCCACGCTCGGCGGCGAGGTCGACTACGACCTTGACCTGTGGGGCCGCGTGCGCGATTCCGTGGTAGCGGGCAAGGACGAAGCACAGGCATCGAAGGCCGATCTTGCATCGGTGCAACTGAGCCTGCAGATTCAACTCGCCGACAGCTATATCCGCCTGCGCGGTCTCGATCAGCAGACACAGTTGCTGACCGACACCGTCGCGGCATTCGCGCGTGCGCTGCAACTCACGCAAACGCTGCACGGCGGAGGACTGGTTTCGGGGCTCGACGTATCGCGCGCGCAGACGCAGTTGTCATCGGCGAAATCGCAGTTGTCGCAGAACCTCGCACAGCGCGCGTTGATTGAACACGCGATCGCCGAACTGGTGGGCGCGTCCGCGTCCGAATTCACATTGCCGCAGCAAACCGCCGCGATTCCCCTGCCCGTGATTCCCACCGGCTTGCCCTCTACGTTGCTGCAGCGGCGCCCGGACATTGCAGCGGCTGAGCGTCGCGTGGCTGAAGCCAATGCGAAGATCGGCGTAGCGCGTGCTGCGTATTTCCCGTCCATCACGCTCAGTGCGCAGGCCGGATTTCAAAGCACCGCATATTCGAATTTGATTAGTGCACCGACGTTGTTCTGGGCGATCGGTCCGCAACTCGTGCAATACGTTTTCGATGGCGGCTTGCGCCGCGCACAGCTCGATTCGGCGAAAGCGGCAACCGATGAAGCCGGTGCGCGTTATCGCGGTGTCGTGCTGTCGGCGTTCCAGCAAATCGAGGACAATCTTTCTCTGTTGCAGGACCTTGGCACGGCGCTCGACCAGCAACGCGATGCCAGCAACTCGGCGCAGTATTCCGTTGATCTGGCGCTGCACCGGTATCGGCAAGGCGCGGTGGGTTATCTCGATGTCGTCCAGGCGCAGACCGCCGCACTCGACGCTCAGCGCGGCCTGCTCGATATCCAGACACGCCAGCTAAGCGCGAACGTGCAGTTGATCAAGGCGTTGGGCGGCGGCTGGTCAAGCGAAGAGTTGGCGAGCACGGCGGCGGCTCCGGTGCTCGTAGCGGCAGGCGAGAAACCGAAAGAATAAATGCAGGCTACGCTGTCCTGTGCGCAAACGGGCACCGCTCAGTATTGCAACGGGATGTCTTAGCCAGCCGCGGCTATTTCCATGTTGGTTAGGACGGGAAAATCTTCCCTGCCGTGTGCCACGTTATATGGACAGCTAGAGCTCTGCGCTCAGCCAAGACGACGCGTCCAATGCCGCACGCTGTTGCTCACTTGCCGCCAGTGACATCGAGGAACGTGCCGGTGATGAAAGAAGCCTCGGCGCTCGCTAGCCAGAGGATCGCCCGCGCAACCTCTTCAGGTTGACCACCGCGTCCCATGGGGATCGAATCTTTGACGCGGTCCACCCGTCCCGGCTCGCCGCCGCTCGCGTGCATGTCGGTGTAGATGTGCCCAGGGCGAATACAGTTGACGCGTATCCCGTCCCGCGCGACTTCTTTTGCAAAACCCGTGGTGAATGTCTCAACGGCACCCTTCGACGCAGCGTAATCGACATATTCGTTAGGACTGCCGAGCCGGGCCGATGCCGACGAAATGTTGATCACGGCGCCGCCCCGCCCATTGTGACGATACGACATGCGCTTCACTGCCTGTTGTGCACAGAGGATAGGACCGATCGAATTGACCACGAAAATACGCTGCATCCGCTCGAACTCGAGATCCTCTATCCGGGACTGCCGCGCGAGTACCGCGGCGTTATTCACCAGTACATCGATCCGGCCGAACTCCCGGTCGATCGCGGCGAATAGCTGAGCGACCTGCTCTGGATCCGAGCTGTCCGCACGCATGGCTAACGCGCGGCGCCCGAGCGCTTCTACATCGGTTGCTACCGCCTGGGCGGCAGATTCGTCGGAGATGAAGCTGATTGCTACGTCGTACCCTTGTGCTGCAGCAAGACGTGCAGTCGCCGCGCCTACGCCACGACCTCCACCCGTTATCAGAATTAACGGCGCTTGGGCGTCGGTATCCATTTAGCAAACCTTCTTGTGGTAGTGAGATAAGAATTGAGTGCCGAGACTGACTGAATGCAGGTGAGCTCATGGTTGGCATTCCCCATTCCATCTCGGCACTCGACGCACACAAGAATAACTACAGCATGATGCAAAGGCAAAGCAGATTAACTGCCGGTCCGAGTTAGAAAAACTCCTGCGATAAAATGTACGCCCTCGTTCGTGCAAGGCCCCGGAATCCAATGTTGGTATGATTTCTCAGTTCATCGAGACGATCTGCATCCTGAAGACCCTGGACTTTTAACGACAAGCAGTTTTGCTTTGAGCTGACTCAAGATGGCAATCGATATTACCGGCCGCACGTTTGGCAGGCTTACCGCCATATCCCGCGAGGACGGTTCTCGCTGGCTTTTCAGGTGCGCGTGCGGCGTCGAGAAGGTTCTTGCGGTTCAAAGCGTCAAGTATCGCAAGACGCTATCGTGCGGCTGCTTGCGTCAGATTGAAATTGCAGCGGGCCATCGTTTTGGCCAGCTCACTGCGTCTCACTATGTGAATCACGGCAAGAACGGCGCACGCTGGTTTTTCCAGTGTGACTGCGGAACCGGAAAGATCTTTGCCTCTAGTTACGTGCGAAGCGGCTTGCGAACGTCGTGCGGATGCCGTGGGCGGGTTGCCAAAGCTGTCCAAGTGGCGGAGCCAAGAGCAGACATCTGGCCGTTTCCAAAGTGGCCCAGGAAGCGCGGCGGCTAAGCGACTTTCAACATCTCTTCGCTATACCAATCAAACGCGCGCCTGGGACTGTTGAGAAAAGGCCTCTTGCCTTACTCCCGCGACGGCGCGATCGCCACGGGGAACGCCGTCACCCGCGATTCGGCAGGTTGCGCGCGGCCCAGCAACAGACGGGTCGCCAACGCATCGAGCGAAGTGCACAGGATCAAATAGACGAGCCCCACAAACAGGAAGATTTGCACGGGATAAATCATCAACCGGCTATTCACCTGGTTAGCGAGAAACGCAAGTTCCGGCACGCCGACGATATAAGCGAGCGACGTGTCCTTGACGAGCGATACCCACTGGTTAATAAACGACGGCGCCATGATGCGGATAGCCTGCGGCAGCAGTACATGACGCATCGCCTGCCAGCGTGTCAGCCCCAGCGAGAGCGCCGCTTGGCGCTGCCCTCGCCCCACTGCTTCGATACCCGCATGAACCGAATGCGACAGGTACGCCCCGCCGATCAGCGATAGCGCGGCTACGACCGTCGCCAGACCCGGTACGTTGACATGAAGCAGTACCGGCAGCAGGAAGAAGGTCCAGAAGATCAGCATAAGCACGGGTATGGCGCGAAAGAACCCGATTACTGCGAGCAGGATCACGTGACCTACGCCGCGCGTCATCGCAAGTCCAATGCCTCCCGCCAACCCGAGGATCGCGGACGACACAGCGGAGATCGAGGCCATCACCAGCGTGAGCGCGGCGCCCCCCAACGGACCATCGGGAAACGTGCCGACGAGCAAGTACGGTAGATTGGACAGGATGGCGGACAAGGCGTCGTTCATCGGCGCACCGCCGCTCGCGAACCGCTGCGCTGCACTACCACGAGCACAACTTCCAGCAGAGCAATCGTCAGTATGTACAGCACCGTCGCCATGCCGAATGCCTGAAACGTCTTGAAGGTCTCGGTATCGACCTGACGCGACGAATACGACAGTTCAGCCAGCCCGATCGCCATGGTCAGCGACGAATTCTTGACGATATTCATGTACTGCCCGAACAAGGGCGGCGTCGAGATCCGCACCGCCTGCGGCAAGATCACATGAACGAATGCGGTCAACGGCGTGAGTCCAAGAGCGGCTGCCGCGTTGTGCTGACCCACGGGTACACCCGATAACCCCGAGCGAAATTCTTCGCCAATGAACGTGGTCGAATAACAGGTCAATCCGATCCACCCGGCCACGAATTCAAACGATGGCCAATACATTTTGAACATGCCAACGTCCGCAAAATGCGGCGTATTCAACCACGTCATGACCGCGTCGGGCAACAGCGTCGCCACGCCGAAATACCAGAACAGCAGTTGCACAATCAGTGGTGAATTGCGAAACACCAATACATAGAGCGCAGCCGCGCGACGCACCGGCGCGGCGCGCGAAGTGCGCGCAAGGGCAAGCAGGCAGCCGCATAACGTCGCCGTAACTATGACTGACGCAGACAATGCCAGCGTCATGCCGAAGCCCTGCAGCAGCCAGATCAGATACTTCGGCGCAAGCCATCCGTTCATTGGAATCATTCAGCTAAACACGAATGAGAAATTAAAATGCCAAGCCCGGTTCGACCGTTTGCGGTCGAACCGGGCTTGGCCGGACACTCGGCGATCAGCTCTTCTGCGGGTCGCCGATCTTGAACAAACGCGGCAATGGCGCGCGGCTTTTCGGTCCGAACCACTGATCGTAGATATGGCCCGCAGTACCGTTTGCCTCGAGACCCGTCAGCGTGTCGTTGACGACACTCAGCAGGCGCGGCTCGCCCTTGGGCACACCCACGCCCTCATAGTCGTTCGAGATGGTGAAAGCGGGAATTTCGTACTTGTCGCGGTCCGGTACGTTAGCGAGCAAGCCGACTAGCTTCGGACCATCCTGCGTGATCGCCTGGACGTTGCCCGTCCGAAGGGCGGCAAATGCAAAAGGCGTGTCGTCATAAGCCACGATAGTGGCTCGCGGAAACTGAGCGCGAACTTGTTGCTCGTTGGTCGTTCCTTTATCCGCGCCGATGCGTAAATCGTTCAGTTGATCCGGCGACTTCAGCGTGCCCTTCTTCGCGATGAATTGCGTACCCGAGGCGAAGTACGGCGTGCTGAAATCGACCTCTTTCTTGCGTTCATCGGTAATGGTGAAATTCGCAAAAACGAGATCCACTTTCTTCGATGTCAGGAACGCAATGCGGTTGGCCGGATTGGTCGGCTGAATATCAAGTTTCACGCCGAGTTTGTCAGCGACCGCTTTCGCATAGTCCACATCCAACCCGACTATCTTGTTCGTCTTTGGATCGACGAAGCCAAAGGGCGGATTACTGTCAAAAGTCGCCACGCGTAGCACGCCTGCCTTCTTGATATCGTCGAGGCGATCGGCATGCGCCAGGCTCGACATGAGCAGCATGGACCCCATGAAGGCTGCAGTGAGAAGATTGATTTTCATTTTGTATTGGTCTGCGCAGTTGTAGATAGAGCGAGCACACGAAGGGTGCATCACAGCCGGAAATGTAGCAGCGCTCCGGGCTGTGACGAACCATCAATTCGTGTTGTGCTAAGCGTCAGACGGAATAATCAATACGGGGGCGGTGAAGGTACAGATACAGATACTGGCAGGGTAATGGCGTCGCGCTCACGCCTGCCAGGACCACGAAGAATGCAATATCGCTTTTTCATGGCGATCGCTTTCCGTCGGAAGTCTGCAGGCGTGACCACTAGAACGGATGCTTCTCCTGAACTCAGGACATCGCGGCCAGGGCATCCATTAACTGCAGGGTCGGATAGTCTTGCACCAGCTTTTCGAAACCGCGCACGACATCCGCTTCCATCTCCCGGATGCCCTTCTCTCCGCTCACAGTAAATTTACCCGTCGCGTTGAATTGCCGGTTGAAATAGTCGCTCACCTCATCGATTCTTTCCGGGTTGGCCGAGTCGGTGTAAAGGACGGATCGCGGCGACGCCGCATCGTAAAACAGGTTGTGTTTCCATTTGGGCACGAACGAAACTGGTTTCGACTCAGTGATCAGGAACGAGCCGATGAGTTGTAGCCGACCCTTCTTTCCCTTCGGCGTCGCAAACGTCCATACCTTGCGCGGCAGGCGTTCTTTTAGTTGCTCGAGCACGGCTCCGTCAGATCCGAGCGTACCAATGCGGCCCTCTTTCACATCGAGCGCGAAGTCCTTCCAATGATAGAAAATATCCACATCTCTCCCAGTTCTTAATCAATTTGCCACAAGGTCTCAGGCCGATAAATCCGGCCGAGAATAGATCAGTCCATTCTAATGCCCACGGCGGTACGCCGTTTGAAACCGTTTCCCGCTGTACGGCGGACGCTCATTCACCGCTCTCGTTTTTTCCGTTGCCACGGCTAAAAAGCCCGCCGGAAGCTGCAAGCAGACGCACGCTTCGCGTTCAGAAATCATAGTCGTCGCTCGCCTTCCTGGGCTTGCCTGCGCGCATTGGGCGACGCGTCGCTTCAAGGGCCTTGCCATGCAGGTCGGCATCCGGATCGGCAACAGCGTCCAGGGCCTGCTCCAGACCGAGCGCGCAGAGAACGGTAAAGCAGACGCCGATTGCCGTGCCTGGCCTGCCGAGTTCCAGTGCGGTCAGGGTATTGCGGTTGATGCCGGCCTTGCTGGCAAGATCCGCGACCGACCAGCCGCGCCGGATGCGCGCGATCCGGACACGCTGACCCAGCTGGACAACCCGCTCGGCAGCTTGCAGCGGTATCACAAGATTGCTCATTTAGATAGGCATTAAACGCATTAATGCCTATTATACTAGGCAATGACCAAACCCGTCCGCCAGCGCCCAAGCGAGACCTCCCATGCATGTCAGATCGCCGAGCGCTCGAGCATGAAGGTTTGAAACTGGATCAGCGTCGGATCGGATGAGCGCTCGGGATGCAGGCGAATCACGAACTGCCACGACCCCGGCAATTCATGCTCTGGAAAGAGTCGCACCAGACGGCCGTGGGCCAGGTCGAAATCGATCAGCGGCGACCGGCCGAGTGCAACACCCTTCCCCGCAATCGCAGCGCCGATGATCGGATTAAAGCTGCTCAAGCGCACCAGGTTCTGCTCCGGAAGCACGCCGGCACCGAGCAGTGCAAACCACGTCTGCCAGTCTATTTCACGGCTCGATGCGTGATGCTCCTCTTGCAGCAAGCGATGCTCGGCGAGTATCTGCGGAGTAGCGGTCCGAGGGTCGATCAACAACGGACTGCACACGGGGAACACAGTCTCCCGGACCAGCGCCCGGTCGCTGGGATGCGAGTTCGGCGTATCGGTTGTCGAGCTTGACAATGGCACGCGCAGAATCGCGATATCGATCGTGTCATTCTGCCAATCCGGTTCATCGTCAAACACCCTCAGGTTCACCGCGATTTCCGGATGGCGCGTCGAGAACTCAACCACGTGAGGCGCAAGCCACAGCGATGAAAATGGCGCATTCGCTGAAACCGTCAACGTGCGCCGTCGCTTGCGCCGCCGCACAGCTAACCGCTCACAGGCCTCGCCCAACGGAATCAGACTCGCTTCAATGGCCAGCAGCAACTCCTGCCCCGCAGACGTGGGTTGCGCGCGTGAAGTCGTACCGCCGCGGTGCATCAACGTTGTACCCAACGCCGATTCCAGCGCGCGCAATTGATGGCTGATGGCGCTCTTGGTAACGTTGAGCTCTTCCGCCGCGCGGCTCAGGCTGCCGAGTCGGGCTACGGCTTCGAACGCCTTCAGGGCGGCCAGCGGAGGAATGTGGGGAGAGAGTCTTGGCATCATGGGTAAAGTTTAGCTCAACCCCGGTTGAGAAAGCATCGCTCGCGCGCCGCGCAGGTCCATGCCACGATGATCCAATACCTTGAGGAGTTATCCGGATGTATTTCGATCTTCGCCTTTGGCAATTGACCAAGGGACTACGCGGGCACATGGTGCTCAGCATCGTCGTCGGATTGCTGGCCTTGCTGGCCGGCATCGCGCGGTTTGTGTTTCTCGGCCAGTTGCTCGCGCAGGTGTTGCGAGGCAATCCCTGGCAGTCGTGGGTGGCGCCATCGGTGGCTGTAGCGGCCGCGATCGTACTGCGTGCGCTGCTGGATCACTGGCGCGCGAGCATCGCCTCCCGCACCGCAGCGCGAGCCCAGGAAACGCTGCGTGGCCAGTTGTATGACCGTATCGTGGCGCTTGGACCGGCGTGGTTCGCCGAACAACGCACGGGCGGCGTGATGTTGTCGGTCATCGATGGCGTCGAGCAGTTGCAGACCTTCTTCGGGCAGTATCTGCCGCAACTGGCCGTGGCCCTCTGCGCGCCGTTTGCCATCTTCGGCTTCATCGCATTCTGGGACCTGCCCGTGGCCACCGTGCTCCTGGTCGCCGCCCTGGTGGCGTTGTTCGGGCCGATCGCCGTACACATGCATGAACGCCGCACCAGCCTCGCGCGCGCCCAGGCATTCAAGGAGTTCGGTGAAACCTTTCTAGATGCAGTCCAGGGCCTGCCAACGCTCAAGGCGTTCGGGCAAAGCCGCGTCTGGGGCGAACGCCTCGCCACGCAGGCGCGTGCTGTATCCGACAACACTTTCTGGGTGCTCGCGGCAGGCCTTCTTACACGCGGCATCGTCGATCTGGGAGCCGCCCTGGGCGCTGCTCTGGCGCTCGTGCTTGGCGCGTGGCGCGTGACTCATGGACAGATGGACCTGACCACGCTCCTGATCGTATTGATGGCGGGTACGGAGATTTTCCGGCCGTTGCGCGAGCTGCGCAGCGTCCTGCATCAAGGCATGCTCGGGCAAGCCGCGACGGCGGGCATTCGCTCACTGCTCGAGGCCAACCCGCCGATGCCGGAGGCCGGTACGGACTCGTTGCGCGACGCGCCGGCATCGCTGGATTTCGACGATGTGCGTTTTGCCTATGCCGGCGGCCGCGGTCTCGCGCACCGCGGACTCACGTTCTCGGTGGCGGCCGGCGAGCGCATTGGCATCGTGGGGCCGAGCGGCGCAGGCAAGTCGTCGATCGTTCGCCTGCTTTTGCGCCAGTACGATCCTCAGGCCGGCAGTATCCGCATCGCAGGTCAGGATGTGCGTACGCTTGACCCCGATGCACTGCGCGCGAAGATCGCGGTGGTTGCGCAGGACACAATGCTGTTCGCGGGTACCGTCGAAGAAAACCTTCGGCTCGGGAGGCCGGATGCCACCCATGATGAAGTGGAAGCCGCCGCGCGGGCAGCCTACGCTCACGACTTTATTTCGAGCCTGCCTGATGGCTATCAGACTTCGATTGGCGAACGCGGTGTGCAACTGTCAGGTGGCCAGCGCCAACGGCTTGCCATTGCACGGGCACTGCTGCGCGATGCCCCAATCCTGATACTGGATGAAGCGCTCTCGGCCGTCGATGCGGAAAACGAGGCGCTGATTCAGCGGGCGCTGGACCGCCTGATGCAAGGCCGCACCACGCTGATCCTCGCGCATAGACTGTCGAGTGTGATCGGCGCCGATCGCATCCTGGTGCTGGACGATGGCCTTGTCGCGGAAAGTGGTACGCATGACGAACTAATGAAGCGAAGCGGGCTGTATCACCGCCTGATGGCGGCGCAAGTGACGCCTCGCAGTGTGTCGGCATTACGCTCAGATACAACGGCTCTTCAAACAGCCGTGCCTGGAACGAAGACCGCGCAAGCCGGTGAGACGGAAGAAGACACTGTGCAAGGTCCGCGCGAGCTCGATGCCGATGCAAGAACCCTGGGTTGGAAGGCCACGCTGGGGTCCCTGATCGCGGCAATCCACCCGTGGCGAGTGCGGCTTGTGTTGACCATTCTTTTGGGCGTTGGAAGAGTGACGGCTTTCATCGGTGTAGGTGTGCTGGGTGCATGGCTGGTTTCCGCGCTGCGTGCCGGCAATCCGCATCAGGCGATCGCGGCGTATCTGTTGCTCGTTGCGCCGCTCGCAGCAGTGTTGCACTGGCTTGAATCCTGGCTTGCCCACGACATGGCGTACCGGCTGCTGGCGGATCTTCGAATCCGCTTGTTCGGACAGCTTGATCGTCTGGCGCCCGGCTATCTCCTCCGCCGCCGCTCCGGCGATCTCGTAACGTTGGCGACGCAAGACGTTGAGACCATCGAATATTTTTATGCGCATACGGTCGCCCCGGCAATAGTCGCGGTGCTGGTGCCGGCCGCGGTCATAGGCGTCCTCGCAACGGCGGCCTGGCCGCTTGCACTCGGACTGCTGCCGTTCCTGGTGTACGCGATGCTCTCGCCGGTGCGCGGGCGCAACCGTATCGATGTATTAGGCAGCAAGGCGCGCGAATCCCTAGGTCTGCTCGGCGCGCATATGACGGAGACCATTCAGGGTTTGTCCGATCTGCTCGCGTTCCAGGCAACCGGGCGACGGCGCGATGCGTTCATGGCGCTGGCACGCGACTATAGTGTGACGCGGCTCTCGCTGCTGGCGGATCTGGCTCGTCAAACTGCGCTGCTGGATGTCGCGACCGGACTCGGCGGCTTGGCTGTTGCCGTGATAGGTGCGTTCCTGGTCTCGGCCGGGCAACTCTCCGCGGGGTGGCTGCCGATGCTGATCCTCCTCGCCGTGGCAGCCTTCATGCCGGTGGCTGAAATTGCGCAGGTGGGCAGGCAACTGGCCGATACCATCGCGTCGGCTCGGCGCTTGAGAGTCGTCCATGACGAGCCCGTTGCCGTGCTCGACGGAGAACGCGACTTGCAACCATCGCCGGGTGGATCGGAAGTCCGCTTTGACGACGCCCGCTTTGCTTACGCCGAGCGCGCGCAACCTGTGTTGAATGGCGTGTCTTTCTGCGTGCGTGCGGGTTCTACTGCGGCGCTTGTTGGCGCCTCGGGCGCCGGCAAGAGCACGATTGCGAATCTGCTGCTGCGTTTCTGGGACCCGGACACAGGTTCGGTTCAACTCGATGGCGTCGACTTGCGGCGCCTGCGGCTCGACTCGCTGCGCTCGCACGTTGCCCTCGTGTCACAGGACACGTATCTCTTCAACGACACCCTTGAGGCAAACATCCGCCTCGCGCGGCCCGACGCCAGCGCGGAAGCGCTACAACTCGCGCTTGCGCAGGCATCGCTTGGGGACTTCGTGGCAACGCTGCCGCAGGGGCTCGCCACGCGGGTGGGTGAACGGGGCGTGCAGTTGTCGGGCGGGCAGCGTCAGCGTGTGGCCATTGCGCGTGCTTTTCTCAAGGATGCACCGGTGCTGGTCCTGGATGAAGCAACGTCACACCTGGACGCCATCAGCGAAGCACAGGTACATGCCGCGCTGAAGACGCTCATGACCAATCGCACGACGCTGATCATTGCGCACCGGCTGGCTACCGTGCGCGAGGCCGACCTGATCATCGTGCTGGACCACGGCTCGGTGATTGAAGCGGGTCCGCACGCGCAACTGCTGGCGAACAACTCGGTCTATGCGCAACTGGTTAACCGGCAACAGGTGGGCAACGGCTTGCAGCAATCCGCGTGAGGTCTATGCTTACGTGAAGATCATCGGAAAAAGGGTCGAATTTGCAGGCCGACGCCGTTGGTCTTTCTGCGGCGGCGTACGAAGGGAGGTGGGAATGTTCCAGTCTCATCGGCAGAAAGCCTTGAGAGCGTTGCCAGTGCGCGTGATGGATCGCAAGGCCAGCCAAGACAGGTTCTTCGATGTGTGTTTGGGGGAGAGGCAGAGGTAAGCCGACAAATCTACTGGCCTTGGAATACGGTTTTGGCGGCGGCCCTCAGCGCGAATTTTGTTGCCGGCATGACGGACACAGCAGTTGAGTGCGATGCCTTGCGCATCGCCCCGCTCGTCCGTGCACGCCTTGATCTTGACGCACGCCTTTGGAAGTCAATCGGCTAAGGCCAGCTGTTCCGGACGGAACAAAATGCTTTTAACGATGTATTGAACCGGCACGCCGCTTGGCGGTCGACACTCCACTTTCTGCCCCACCCGTGTGCCGAGAAGCGCGAAACCCGTGGGCGAAAGAACCGATATACATCCCCGTTCATAGTCCGCTTCATCGGGATAGACGAGCGTCCATTGATGCGCTTCCCCGCTGGCAACAACCGTGCATTCGATTCGGGTGTTCACCATGACGACATCTGCCGGCACCTCGGCGGCATCAAGCAGCATGGCGGTACCCTCGAGTTCCTCCACGAGCGTACGGTGCTCGGATGAAGCACCCGACGCGCGCGCGCAACGCTTGAGCCGTTCCATATCGAGTTCGGACAGGATGGGCATACCTTTGGGCATGCTCTTGGTTCTGGATCTCGTTAATGGCGATGATTGAATTTTATTGAGTGACATAGGGTACCTCGTGGGTAAATTAAGAATCAAATGGGCTAATGCAACCGCCATCAAATCACTTGTTCTACTGTTAGTTATCCTGTGCGATAAACCACGCCATGCCGTTGATCCGTAAAAGACGTTGCGTGCGGCTGCATCGCTGTCCACGGTCCCGGAGAACCGGTGGATAAAAGCTTTCCTGGCGGTTTAAATCGCGGACGAAAATGATTGGTCACATCGCCGAACAGACGCGCACACGTGCGTTTCCAACGTCGGTTCCTGGTAGGGATCGACGCCGATGCGGTGATGTGAGATGTGCGGGAGGAGAAGGCCCGGTTCGCGCGTTAACTGACCATCAGTCGTTACGCAGGAGCCGGGCACAAGGAAGTGCCGACATGTCCGCCGGACGTGCGCGGCTCCGATTGAGCTGCGTGCCCCTCGATTTTTCGCTCGCACGCAGGCACCTTCCGGTCACAACCGGAAAATGGAACACTGCGAGTGAATGGAGCGAAATGAGAAACACGGCGGTTACCTAAGTCAAGAGCGCTGGGGAAGGACAACAGAAGCACATGACTTCATTAAAGCGTGTTTGTCAGGATATTGCAAGCTTTCAAACTCCGAATGCGCCTTCCGCTCGCCCAATGGAGCCGGATTCGGAACAATCCGGTTTGGGGAATCTGCCTTGCTGAAGGGGAACCTGGATGCTGCAACGATCCGTTTTTGCCGGCGCTAGATCACCTGCATGACGAACAGGGAGTCGCCGACAGCTCCCTTCATCGATAAAAATTGCTGCCTTCGCGCCCCGAGCATAGTTGAGCGCCGTACTGCGCCAAAGCCCTGACCTGCATCAACTGCGCACAAACGGCGACAGCAATGGAAGCCGGCGCCTTGTCCACAATCCCTTCCACGCCAATCGGACAGGTCATCTCCGTCAAGCGCGCCGGCTCAACACCTCGATCAACCAATCGCCGCTCGAATTTCACGCGCTTCGTCTTCGACCCGATCATGCCAAAGTAAGCGAAATCGTTACGTCGCATGATTCGAACTGCTAGCGAAAAATCGAGCGAATGGTCATGCGTCATCACCAGGAAGCACGCGCCGGAAGGCGCCGAATCAACGATCACATCCGGTGTATCCGTTGCTTCGATCTGCACGTTGTGGGGCACTTCATCGGGGAATAGTTCGTCGCGTGCATCGACCCATTGAACCACGCAAGGCAGCATGCCCAGCAACTTGACCAGCGCGTGGCCGACGTGCCCGGCGCCGAACAGCACGATATGCGTCGGCGGTGCGGCCGGCGGTACGGACACCCCGCTACGACGGCCGATCAGCACGCGTTCCTGGAGCATTTCCATAGCAAGCCTCGAATCAATAAGCGGCTGAGGGCGCAGCAACGGCAGTAGTGGCAGCTACTGCCGCGCGAACCGCATTCACGGCCTTCAAGATTTCCTCGCTCGTCGCGGGCGCGTTCAGCGGCGGATTCACCGTGTTATTGCCGACACTCGCCACTGCGTCGCGGATCGCAAAGAACACTGAAAACGGCAGCAGCAAGGGCGGTTCGCCAACAGCCTTCGACCGGTGGATGCTGTCCTCCGCATTGCGGTTCTTGAACAGCCGGACGTCGAATACGGGCGGGCAATCGTTGACGGTCGGGATCTTGTACGTGGACGGCGCGTGGGTCATCAGCTTGCCGCCCGCGTTCCACCACAATTCCTCGGTCGTCAGCCAACCCATGCCCTGGATGAAACCGCCTTCGACCTGTCCAACATCCAAAGCCGGATTGAGCGACGCGCCCACGTCGTGCAACGCATCGGCACGCAGCACACGCATCTCACCGGTCAGCGTGTCGATCACGACTTCGGAAACTGCTGCGCCATAGGAGTAGTAAGAGAACGGCCGTCCCTGCATCTTTCCCTGATCCCAGTAAAGCTTAGGAGTCTTGTAGAAACCATCGGACCATAACTGCACCCGCGCGCGGTACGCCTGCATGATCACTTCATCGAAAGGAATTGCCTTGTCACCGACCACAATCCGGTCGTCGATGAACCGTACGTCGCGCGCGTCGACTTCGCCCGCGCCATAGTGCTCGGCAGCAAGCGCGGCAAGCCGTTCGCGCAATTGACGCGCAGCATCTTGCGCGGCCTTGCCGTTCAGATCGCTGCCGGTCGACGCCGCGGTCGCCGATGTGTTCGCGACTTTGCTCGTGTCGGTCGCCGTCACGCGCACGCGGTTAAAACGAATGCCGAGCTCGTGCGCGACGACCTGCGCGACCTTCGTGTTTAGCCCCTGCCCCATCTCCGTGCCGCCATGATTCACGAGCACCGAGCCGTCGGTATAGATATGCACCAGCGCGCCGGCCTGGTTAAAGTGAGTCACATTGAACGCAATGCCGAATTTCACCGGCGTCAGTGCGAGTCCCTTTTTAAGCACATCGTTGTTCGCATTGAATTCGCGCACAGCCTCGCGACGAGCGCGGTAATTGCTGGTCGCTTCGAGCTCGTCGAGCAGTTCGTGAATCACGTTGTCTTCAACCGCCTGTCCGTATGGCGTGACGTTCTGCTCGGTCTTGCCGTACAAATTCCGGCGGCGTACATCGAGCGAATCGAGCCCTACCGAACGCGCGACGTTATCCATGATGTATTCGATCGCGAACGCGCCCTGCGGTCCGCCAAAGCCGCGAAACGCTGTGTTCGACTGCGTATTGGTCTTGCCGCAGAATCCATCGATAGAAACGTGCGGCAGCCAGTACGCATTGTCGAAATGGCACAGCGCGCGGGTCATCACAGGGCCCGAAAGATCAGCCGAAAAACCGCAGCGCGACGTCATGTCGACGGTCACGCCATCGATCAGTCCGGTGTCGTCATAACCCACTTCGTACGTGTAGTGAAAATCGTGCCGCTTGCCGGTGATCATCATGTCGTCGTCGCGATCCGGACGCAGCTTCACGGGACACAGCAGCTTCCATGCAGCGAGCGCCGCGCAACACGCGAACAGTCCCGATTGCGACTCCTTGCCGCCGAAGCCCCCGCCCATCCGCCTGCATTCGACCAGCACGTTATGCGACGCCAGGTTGAGCATATGGGCGACCATGTGCTGCATTTCCGACGGATGCTGCGTCGAGCACCACACGTGCATGCCGTCGTCGTCTTTCGGCACGGCGTAAGAAATCTGACCTTCGAGGTAGAACTGTTCCTGGCCGCCGAGCAGCATTTCGCCCGTTTCGCGATGGGCGGCCCACGCGATCTTCGCGCCGGCGTCGCCGCGCGCGAGCTTCATTGGCGGCAGCACGTGCGAGTTAGCGGCGCGCGCCTGTTGCGGTGTCAGGATTGCAGGCAACTCTTCATACACGACCTCGGCCCGGCGCGCGGCGCGGCGGGCAATGTCGTGGGACATCGCGACGACAATGAACATCGGCTGACCGACGAACTGCACGATGCCATCGGCGAGGATCGGGTCATCACCGTGAATGATCGGGCCGACATCGTTCACGCCGGGGATATCAGCGGCCGTGAAGACAGCGACAACGCCAGGCGTTGCCCGCACGGCGTCAAATGACATCGATACAATTTTTGCGTGCACCTTCGCGGACATTCCAAGCGCCGCGTGCAGCGTGCCGGCGACCACCGGAATGTCGTCGGTGTAACTCGCGCGGCCGCTGACATGCAGATGCGCCGATTCGTGCGGACGCGAAACGTGGACCTGCGTGAAGTCAGCTTCAAGGAGATCTTTGGCTTCCTTCATGTCCCTCAGGAACGGTTCAGCTTGCTGATTCATTCTGTTGTTCTCCGTGTCCGTTGAAGTTCAGGAAGCAGTCACTGCGCGTACATCGAGCGCCGCTTTCGGCAACGGATTATTTGGGCGTGTCTCAAGCCAGAATCGATGCAACGTGTTCTTCGCGGCTTCGAGCCGATAGTCGCTCGACGCGCGCATATCGGACAACGGCGCGTAGTCTTTCGCGAGCGCGAGCATCGCGGCCTGCGCAGTGGCTTCGTGCCAGTCGGCGTCGCGCAGCACGTCTTCCACGTGGGTCGCGCGCTTGGGTGTTGCGGCCATTCCGCCGAACGCGATGCGCGGGTCACGTATCACGTCGCCATCGGCGATAAACGAAAGCGCCGCGCACACTGCCGAGATATCCGAGTCGAAACGCTTCGATAACTTGTAGGTGCGGAACTTCAGGTTTGCGCGCACGCCGGTCCGCGTGGGCACTTTCAAGCCGAGGACAAACTCGTGCTCGGCCATGTCCTTCTTCTGATACGCGAGGTAGAGGTCTTCGAGCGGCATGACGCGATCGATATCATTGCCGCGAACGATCACGTGCGCGCCGAGCGCGATCAGTCCGGGCATGGAGTCGCCAATCGGCGAACCGTTCGCGATGTTGCCGCCAAGCGTGCCGGCATTGCGAATTGGCAGCGACGCAAAGCGCTTCCACATTTCCTTCAGCTCGGGATAGTGCTTGGCGAGTTCTTCGTAAGCTCGTTCGACCGTGACGCCCGCGCCAATTTCAATCCAGTCGCTCGACGTTTCGATCTTCTGCAATGCGTCGATTCGCCCGACATAGACGATGTCGCCAAGATCGCGCATCAGCTTGGTGACCCACAGGCCGATGTCGGTGCTGCCGGACAGAATGCGCGTCGATGGCTTGGCCGCCTTGATCAGCGCAAGTTCTTCCACGGTGCGCGGTGCATCGAAGCGCTGGCCCGCATGTTCGTAGTGGAATGTGTCTTCGCGTTCGAGCGTGGCGAGCGTGCGGGACAGCGCGGCGATATCGACCGGGGCTTTTGGCGCGGGGATTTCGAACATCCGCTCCGCCGCGTCAACGATCGGCCGGTAGCCGGTGCAGCGGCACAGATTACCGGTCAACGCGTCGGAGATATCGGCGCGTGACGGAACGGTCTTGTTCGCGCATGCGTGTTCGTGCCCGTGTTTTTCGTACAAGGACCACATCGACATCACGAAGCCCGGCGTGCAGAAGCCGCACTGCGAGCCGTGGCATTCGACCATCGCTTCCTGCACCGGATGCAGCGAACCGTCGGGCTGGCGTAAGTCTTCGACGGTGAATAACGCTTTGCCGTCGAGCGCTGGCAGGAACTGGATGCACGCGTTGACCGTCTTGAACTTGACCCCGCCCGCTTCGTCGCGTTCGCCCAGAACGACAGTGCACGCGCCGCAATCGCCTTCGGCGCAGCCCTCTTTCGTGCCGGTGCAGAGCGCGTCTTCGCGCAGGTACTGGAGGACGGTGCGGGTCACGGCTGCGTCGCTGACCTCGCGGATCGCGTTGCGGTGGTAGAAGCGGATGGGCTGGCTCATGTCTCGTTGCTCGCGTTGGTTTGCGCTGCTGCTTTTAGGGCTGTCGTCGCGTCTTTTTAGCGTTGCTGTGGTGGCGTCGAAGCATCGTTCTGCGCTTTTTCGGCCGGGCTGAGCGCCGCCACAGTGACGGTTCGCAAAGTATCACCGTCAATATTCAGAACCCATAGCAGGGGAGATATGCACGTCATATCGCTGCGGCGATAAGTCACGGGATGTGGGGCTGGGGGTATGAGACGTGGCCCCGTTCATTCGGACAGTTTTTTCGATTTTTAAGTGGAACGCTGGGCGGTCACGCTGCCGATTTAATCGCGGGCAGCATCGCGAAGTAAGCTTCATCCGGGGTCTTGTCCGACAGACTTGAATGAGGCCTTTGCTGGTTGTACCACGTCAGGTAATGGTCGATTGACTTCCTTGCGTGTGCGACAGATTCGTAAGCCTTCAAATACACTTCTTCGTACTTCACGCTGCGCCACAGCCGTTCGATAAAAACGTTGTCCCGCCAGCTTCCCTTGCCGTCCATCGACAGAGCGATCCCACGCGAGCGGACCGCGTCGGTGAAGTCTGTACTGGTGAACTGGCTGCCTTGATCGGTATTGACGATCTCAGGCAATCCATACTTCGCGAACGCTTCTTCAAGCGCTGCCACCGCATGCTCAGCTTCCATCGTGATCGCGACTCGGTGGGCTAAAACACGGCGGCTGGCCCAATCGATCACAGCAGTGAGATAGACGAAGCCCTGTGCCATAGGCACGTATGTCGTGTCCAATGCGAACACCTCGTTGCTGCGCTCGATCTTCCGATCGCGCAACAGGTACGGCCAAATCTTGTGAGCCAGATGTTTGCGGCTCAAGTTCGGCTTGCGATACAGCGCCTCGATGCCCATTTTGCGCATCAACGTGCCGACGTGCTTGCGTCCAATCGCGATGCCCTCTCTCTTGAGCAAGCGCATTAACATGCGCGCGCCGGCAAACGGATGCTCCAGGTGCAACTCGTCGATCCGGCGCATGAGCGCCAGATCTGCGGCACTGACCGGG